>NZ_NEXU01000067.1:0-45526 GCF_002224105.1 Psychrobacter sp. DAB_AL32B
AATCATACAATAGTGAATAAAAAGTGCTTATTTATTCAAATTCATTTCCATTTCTTTAAATTTCTCTTTGATTGAATCCTTTGGACCGCCTGTCATAATACTTACCGCAAAGATAGCGATAGTACTAAGAACGAAACCTGGGACAATCGCATATAACCAACTATTAAGCGCCATACCGTTGATTTGGAAAGGACCATATATCCATAAGATGACGGTTAATGCGCCAACGACCATGCCAGCAGCAGCACCGTTACGGTTCATACCGCGCCATATCAAGCTAAATATGACTAGTGGTCCAAAAGCAGCACCGAATCCAGCCCAAGCATTAGAGACCAAACTTAATACAGAGCTTTCTGGATCAGAGGCTAATAAGATTGATACAACAGCAACTAATATAACAGAGATACGACCTACCAGTACTTGACGAGCTTCTGGCGCATCTCTATCTAAAAATAGCTTGTAGACATCTTTAGTTAATGAGCTTGACACTACCAATAGTTGTGATGAGATAGTACTCATGATCGCTGCTAAAATAGCGGCTAACAAGAAACCTGAAACCAGTGGTGTGAATAAAAACTGTGTAAATACTAAGAAAATAGTTTCAGGATCATCTAAAGTCATTGCTGTTTTTTGTACATAAGCACGACCAGCAAAACCAGTCATCAATGCACCAATTAAACTAACAATCATCCAGCTCATACCAATGTTACGTGCCGTTGGGATATCTTTAACAGAACGTATTGCCATGAAGCGTACAATAATATGCGGCTGACCAAAATAGCCTAAACCCCATGCTAGTAAGGAGATAATACCCATGATTGTCATACCACTGGTAATATTAAGCAGGTTTGGATCGATGTTTCGAACTGCTGCAGTGGTTGCTGAAATGCCGCCAAGGTCAGTAAATGCGACGACAGGTACGATTACCATCGCAAATAGCATGATTATGCCTTGCACAAAATCAGTCATTGATACCGCTAAGAAACCACCAAATAAGGTATAAGCGACGACCACACCAGCAGTCACCCACAGACCAGTACTATAAGAAAGATTGAGCGAGCTTTCAAAGAGTTTACCGCCACCAACTAAGCTGGCTGCAGTATAAACAGTAAAGAATAAGATAATAACGACTGCTGAGAATACGCGAAGCATGTGTGATTTGTCTTCAAAGCGGTTAGCAAAGTAATCAGGTAGTGTGATTGCGTTGTCTGCAATTTCAGTATAAACCCGCAAACGTGGTGCGACGATAATATAGTTTAAGAAGGCACCCATCGTCAAACCAAGCGCAATCCAGACACTCACCACCCCATCTGCATACATATAGCCTGGTAAACCAAGTAGTAACCAACCGGACATGTCTGATGCGCCAGCGGATAAAGCAGTTACCGCAGGACCTAGGCTGCGACCGCCAAGCATATAACCTTCAGTATCATTGGCTTGCTTAAAATAAGCGTAAATGCCAATCCCAATCATCACCAAGAAATAGGCGCCAAGTGATACCAGTACGCCACTAGAAACTCCGTTCATATAAACTATCCTTAACCAACGTTGTTGGCTGTCATTATTTTTAACGAGAAAAATTAAGTCTTACAAGACGATGTTTAGAAACAATATCTAAAGACGAAAAAAGCCATTAAGTAGGACATAATGGCTTTTATTCAATATCTTCTGTTAGTTTTATATGATTGATGCTGTTCTAGGACTCATACTTATAAAGTAGTGATTAAAAGGCTACTGAAAATACATTTTCCAGCTTACTATGGTAGTTGCCCGCATCTACTAATCACATATGAATATCAGTCGCTTATATAACCAATCATTTAAAACCATTAAACCTACTGTTTACTATCATATATTACTAGAACTGTTCAATATATGACTATCAGTGTTATTAAGGTAAACTTATGTTATCAAAAAACGTCAGATGTATTATAACGTATGAGAGTCACAAATGCGAATTCGGCAATTTTCTAAATAATTATGCTCTGTTAAAAGAACACTTAGCATAAGTTAGCAATCTTTTAGCCAGCAACTCTTTACTCGATCGGAGCAAGTAATTCCAATAGAGCAGTAACGCTGTTAGATTGCGTTAGTTTTGGATTGATGACCACGCCTAAATAACGCTGTAATTCGATATTATCGGCCATATCAATACGTTCTAAGTCTTGACTGATCATCGTTTGTGGCAATACTGACCAGCCGAGTCCAACAGAAACCAACATTCGAATAGATTCAAGCGGGTTAGTGCTCATAGTGGCATAAGGCTTTAGATTGTGCTTAGCAAATTCAGCCAAGGTAATCTGACTGGTAAAGGTATTGGCAGACGGCAAAATAGCAGGGTAGCGTGCCAATTGCTCTAGCGTCACATTAGACTTTGTGGCCAAAGGGGATAATGTGCCGGTCATAAAGAAGAGTGGGTCTGACCATAGAGTATGATAGCTCAAGCGCTTATCATATACAGGCGGTAATGTTAAAAATGCCAATGATAAATCGCCATCTAACACCGATTTGTGGGCGGTTTCTGAATCCACAAAGTGCACTTCCAACTGTACGGCAGGATAGGCTTGGATAAAGTGCTTTAATACAGGCGCTAAATGATGTAAGCCTATGTGATGACTGGTGCCGATGACGAGCTTGCCAGATACAATATGCTTAGAATGCTGCAAGTTGATTTTGAAGTTTTCATAATCTTCAAGCCAGCGTTTGGCATGAGGTAACATCTCACTAGCCGCTTGCGTTGGCACAATCCCGCGCCCTACGGTATCAAATAAGGTAATATTGAATTCATCTTCTAAGTTTTTGATGCGTTTACTGACCGCAGGCTGAGTAATAAACAGTTTTTCTGCGGCACCTGAAATACTGCTTGTTTGCATAACAGTGACGAATGTCGTCAAATTTGTGGTATTCACACCGATGTCCTTAGCTACGTAGCGAGCTATAAATAAAAGTTGGCTGACCTAGTCATAATGTATTAGAAATAAAAGTTTGCAACTATGCAAAAATCATCAATTATTATTATAGGATTAGCCTGCTATAATCACAAGGCATCAAGACGTATTTATTATATAAATTTGATTATTTGACTATAAAACTTGGTTCGTTGGCCGATTGCAGCGCTTATTATCAAATTACAAATAAAAAGGTCCTAGCTTACTACTGTCTAGGCAAACGAAAAATTAAGTTATTAGCAACTAAAAAGGATAGCAACATGGCCGGTCAAACGTTATATGACAAACTTTGGAATGCTCATGAAGTCACTAAGCGTGATGATGGTTCGAGCCTGATTTATATCGACCGCCATTTGCTGCATGAAGTGACGAGTCCGCAGGCATTTGAAGGCTTAGAGCTGGCCAATAGAGCGCCGTGGCGTCTGTCTGCCAATATTGCAAGCCCTGACCATAATGTGCCAACGGTGACCAAAGAGCGCTCAGAGGGTGTTGCAGGTATTAAAGATAAAGTGTCTCGCTTACAAGTACTGACTTTAGATGAAAACTGTACTAAGTTTGATATTGCCGAATTTACCATCAATGACGCCCGTCAAGGCATCTTGCATGTCGTCGGTCCTGAGCAAGGCTTGGTATTGCCCGGTATGACCGTCGTTTGTGGTGATTCTCATACAGCAACACATGGCGCACTTGGCTGTTTAGCGCATGGTATTGGCACGTCTGAGGTTGAGCATGTATTGGCAACTCAGTGCTTGATTCAAAAGAAATCAAAAAATATGCAAATCCGCGTCACGGGTAAGCTTGGCGCTGGCGTGACCTCAAAAGACGTGGTACTTGCTATCATCGCAAAAATTGGCACCGCTGGCGGAACAGAGCATGCCATTGAATTTGCTGGTCAAGTATTTGAAGACATGACTATGGAAGGGCGCATGACCGTCTGCAATATGGCGATTGAAGCGGGCGCGCGCGTGGGTATGGTTGCCGTTGATGATACGACGATAGATTATGTCAAAGGTCGTCCTTATGCGCCAACTGCTGAGCAATGGCAGCAAGCAGAAACATATTGGCGTACCTTTTATTCAGATGATGACGCCGTATTTGATAGTGTGATTGAGATTGATGGCAGCCAAATAGCACCGCAAGTATCGTGGGGCACTTCACCTGAAATGGTCGTTGATATCACCCAATCAGTTCCTACCCCTGATCAAGCCATTGACGAAGCACAAGAAGAAGGTTGGTTGCGCGCTTATACCTATATGGGTTTAGAAGCAGGTCAAAAAATTACTGATATCCAGCTTGATCGTATATTTATCGGTTCTTGTACCAACTCACGTATCGAAGATTTGCGTGATGCCGCAGCCGTAATTAAAGGTCGTAAAGTGGCTGATACTATCAAAGAAGCCATCGTCGTTGCGGGTTCTGGACAAGTGAAGTTGCAAGCGGAAGCAGAAGGCTTAGATACTTTATTTACTGATGCTGGGTTTGAATGGCGTGAGCCGGGCTGCTCGATGTGTCTGGCGATGAATGCCGATAAGCTTGAGCCTCAAGAGCATTGTGCTTCAACCTCTAACCGTAACTTTGAAGGTCGTCAAGGTAATGGCGGTCGTACGCATTTGGTGAGTCCAGCGATGGCAGCAGCAGCAGCATTGGCAGGTCACTTTGTCGATGTGCGCACATTCTAAGTGGACACTCAGTTATCGATAACCGGTTATTAGCCATGCTTTAACGGTTACGATTACCTTTATATTAGAGGATGTATTTATGCAAGCTTATAACACTCAAACGGGTATCGTTTGCCCACTTGATCGCGCCAACGTCGATACCGATCAGATTATTGCAAAACAGTTTTTGAAGTCTATTAAACGTACAGGCTTTGGCGTTAATCTATTTGATGATTGGCGTTATCTGGATGAAGGTTATCCGGGTCAAGACAATAGCACACGTATTATTAATCCTGACTTTATTCTAAATCAGCCACGCTATCAAGGTGCTAACATCTTACTGGCGCGCAGAAACTTTGGTTGCGGCTCTAGCCGTGAACATGCGCCTTGGGCGCTTTCAGAGTATGGTTTTCGTACCGTTATTGCGCCGAGCTTTGCCGATATTTTTTATAATAACTGTTTCAAAAATGGCATGCTACCGATTGTATTAAATGAAGAAATCGTTGATAAATTAATGAAAGCCACGATTGCCAACGAAGGCTATGAGCTGACTGCAGATCTTGAGCGGCAGGTAGTCATTACGCCAACTGGTGAAGAGTATGCTTTTGAGGTAGACGAATTTCGGAAGCATTGCTTGCTAAATGGTCTTGATGATATCGGCTTAACGCTACAACAAAGCGATGCCATTAAAGAATACGAAGATAAAATGATGCAAAAAACACCTTGGATATTCAATGAAGTTAGAGCTTAGTCATTAACAACGAAATATTAAAAACGAAATGTTAATAATAAGCGATTAACAGTAAATGATGAATCAATATTTGTTAATCGTCATAAAGAATAGCTTAGCGTTAATACAGCGTTGAGTTATGGTGACTAAGTGGCTAAAATGAATAGTAATCTATTTTTACATTATTATATCTTCTATCTTATACATAGTAGCCACCATTATGAATAAAACACGTTTCGCTGTATGGACAAGCACGGCTATGGCCGCAAGCTTATTGTTATCTGGCTGTCAGGCGTTGACTGGCTACCAACAGATAGATCAAGCAGAAAACGCAAAGGCGTGGGCGGGTAATATCAAGCCTGTCGCTGGTGAAGTGAATATTGCCTGCGTCGGCACTTACCACTGCGAGATTGTGCAGATAGATCGCACCTTAGTCATTGCGCCTGATACTCATAAGCCTTTTAATGCCAATATGCTGGTCGCGATGAAGAACGCCAGTGGAAACGGGAAAAGTCGTAATGGCACTAAGCATACGCAAGCACCCATGACCATAGATATGACACCGCTCGCTAATAAGAACACGATCAAAATTGTTCCATTATCAGCATCTGGTATGCCAGGGATGACCAATTATTATGCGCGCGTACAGCCTGCTAAACGTGAAGTACATATTAACTTCTATCCAGAAAATAATGTGGGTTATGTAGAACGTTTTGCGATGATTCATGATTTTGTTAACCCCGGTACTTATCAGCTACGTGCTTATCAAAAAAAATCCAGTCAAAACTCGGGTAGCTTGTTAGACACAGCATCACCAGAACCTTTATGTGTTGATCTTTATCAAGGCAATACGGTGCAGCGTCGCTTCTGCAAAGAGCTAGGCACTGAGCATCAAGGAGAGTTTGTAGAAACTCGTATGGTTAAGGCGACACCAGCACAATCAAAAGTGAAAGTAAAAGCCAAAGCGTGACAATCAACGTTTAACAGGCAAAGTGTGAAAGGCAAGCAGCTTGTCTCTCAATGTTGGTTTTGATCGTTTAATACTAACTTTTTGCAGAAAACTTAATAAAATAGACGACTTCTTGTGCAGCTCATTGTGCAAGAAGTCGTTTTTTAGAAAGCTGTCATCAAATGATAGCAAAACTATAAATAAAAACTTACTTACCCACAAGGATCAGTATGGCAACGATTTTAACATTAGCGGGCGATGGTATTGGCCCTGAGATCATGACTCAAGCCATTGATGTGCTCGAAGCCGTCAATCATAAGTTTGCGTTAGGTTTGACCCTTGAGTCTGGATTAATCGGCGGTGTGGCAGTTGATGCAACTGGAGAACCTTTACCAGAAGAGACGCTACAACGTGCGCGCGCAGCAGATGCGGTGTTATTGGGTGCCGTTGGTGGGCCTAAGTGGGATGGTATTGAGCGCAGCAAACGCCCTGAGCGTGGTCTGCTTAAAATCCGTAGTGAGCTTGGTTTATTTGCCAATTTACGAGTGGCAAAACTTTATCCGCAACTGGTCAATGCTTCTAGTATTAAACCTGAAATTATCTCAGGTCTAGATTTGCTTATCGTCCGTGAATTGACCGGTGGTATCTATTTTGGTGAGCCACGCGGTATCCGCACCCTAGAAAATGGTGAGCAGCAAGGCTATAACACCATGGTTTATAGCACGAGCGAGATTAATCGTATCGGCAAGGTTGCTTTTGAGCTGGCACAAACACGCGCGCAAGCAGCGGGTACACCTGCCAAAGTCTGCTCTATCGACAAAGCTAATGTTTTAGAAGTCACTGAGCTTTGGAAGCAGACGATGATCGAGCTGCAGCAAGCGAACTATGGCGATGTGGCGTTATCGCATATGTATGCTGACAATGCCTGTATGCAGCTGATTAAAGACCCTAAACAGTTCGATGTCATGGTAACGGGCAATCTGTTCGGTGATATCTTATCTGACGAAGCGGCTATGCTTACGGGTTCTATCGGTATGCTACCATCAGCCAGTCTCGATGAAGCAGGTAAAGGGATGTATGAGCCTTGCCATGGTTCAGCCCCTGATATCGCAGGACAGGATATAGCCAATCCATTGGCAACCATTTTATCCGTCGCGATGATGCTGCGTTACACCTTTAAACAAGAATCTGCCGCGCAAGCAATTGAGCAAGCGGTAAGTGATGTCCTTGATGATGGCTTACGTACGGTCGATATCTTGGACCGTAGTGAAGCTGGACTAAAACAAGTAGGCTGTCAGGAAATGGGGCAAGCGGTATTGGCCAAATTGGTCTAGCTGACGCTGCTCTAATATAGACTGAGAATTTGTTAAGACTAATGCATTCGTTAACGTTTTCGACTGTATTATTCTGATCGTTATAAATTCAGATGTTAGAAATTTTGTCACGATAAACCCATAAATTGCTGAGCAATTTATGGGTTTTTTATGCTTTTTTTTATGCTTCTTGAAACAACTCGTTAACGTAAACCTATCTAACCAGACAGCCGCAAAAAAAACCTTGTTTTAACATAGACACTGCAAGATAAGGGTTTTATTAACATAAAGCTGTCATATCCTCACAGGAGGGTAGTGGCACTATTATTCACTTGTAAGTACTATGAGATGGTTAGTATCCATGCAAATATTAATGTATCTATTAATATCTTGAAGCAATGCGATAGTAATAATTAAAAGTGCTGATAATGTATTAAAAGACTAAAAATAATAACTTTCATCATTTTTAATAGCTAACTTTTTAACAATAAAGTTTTTCATAAAAAATATAATTTTAAAAAAATTTAGGAGCGTTATATGTATCAGTTAACGAAAATTAGCACGGCGATAGCTGCGCTTGGTTTATCAACAGTTCTGTTTATGGCTCAAAGTATCGCCGCGACCAACGACGATAGCGCAAATGTTGCTAATAAAAGCACGCTTAGTAATGTCAGTGATATAAGTCCCGTTACCAATGGGGTGAGTCAAAAAGTTGCTGGTAAGAGTAAAGCTGCCGTATCATTAAATAAATTTTTACCTACCATCAAATATACAACAGAAAATCTGCCGGCAGTGGCACAAAAGATAAATAATGCTACTTGGAAAGAAGGTATGAATCTAGATCGTCATACTGTCACTAAATTGCAAGCTTTATTAAATTGGCATCAAAACGCGGTTGGCCCTGTCGATGGTTATTGGGGAAAGAATACCCGTAAAGCGATGCAAGCCTTTCAAAAGGCCAATGGTTTGACAGTGACGGATACATTGAATAGTGAAACGTGGCAAGCATTAACCAAAAACGATAAACTGATGCAGCAACCAGTATTGGTGAGCTATCAGCTCAGTGATGCTGACATTAATATCAAAACGACGACCATTCCAGCGGGTGCCGAGGCCAAAGCCAAGCTTGATGGCTTGTATTATGAAAGCGTGATTGAAGGGTTGGCGGAAAAATTTCATATCAGTGAAAGTTATCTTAAAGCGCTCAATCCAAAGGCTAGTTTTACAGTAGGCGAGACCATTACAGTATACAATCCGGGCAATCCTAACACCAAGCCGGTTACGCGAGTCGTTGCTGATAAAGCCACCGAAACCCTATATGCGTATGATGATAAGAATAATTTAATTGCCAGCTATCCGGCGACAGTAGGTAGCACGGCGATGCCGTCGCCAACGGGTACGCATACCGTAGAGGTAAAAGTGCATGAGCCCAATTATACTTATAGCGCTGATGATGGTAGTAAGTCTATCCTTCCACCGGGTCCTAATAATCCAGTAGGATTGGTATGGATAGGCTTAAGTAAGCCTTCATATGGTATTCATGGTTCGCCAGATCCTGCTCGTATCAGTCGTCAAGCATCGGCAGGCTGTATACGCTTGACGAATTGGGATGCATTAGCATTGCTTGGTGTGATACAAAATGGTGCGACGGTTGAATTTAAATAATGGTTTTAAATAATGGCTTTAAGTGATGCATTAAGACTGACGTTTATCATGCAATCTTGATAGGTCGTTATTAAATCATAAGAGCCTATGCTAAAATTTAGACATAAAAATACCGCTTATATTCAGCGGTATTTTTATGGTAAAAGCAAAACAATATTAACTTACTAAAATATGATAGGCAATAATGAGTAGGTTAGCAGTATCATTATTATTATCAGTTAAACCACTCAAGCATTCATAACAATGCTCTTATAACCATTTTAGCAAATAAAAAGCTAGTTTTTACCACGGTAAGTAATGCGACCTTTAGATAGGTCATAAGGGGTCATTTCAACCTTGACTTTATCGCCAGTTAAAATGCGAATATAATGCTTACGCATTTTACCTGAGATATGCGCAATGATTTCGTGTCCGTTTTCTAAACGAACTTTAAACAAAGTATTTGGAAGGGTGTCAATGACTTCGCCTTCAAATTCAATAATCTCGTCTTTTGCCATAATTTGTATCATCAATCAATTTAAAATAAGCCCATATTATACGTAAGTTAGTAGATTAAAGCAATACGGAACCTGATTTTTACTTGACAGCCTGTAAGTGATATGTATATCAGTTTATATTAACTAGTCGGGAAGGTTTAGCCAAATGGGTGTTAATGGGGCATTTGGCAGCAGCTTTTGAAAGCGTTCAGGATAATAGGCATTAATAAAATACAAACCATCACCAGAAGCGGTGGGCGGTGCAATGGTACGATCTTTTTTAGCCAAAATATTTAAAAAATCTGCTGGTTCTAATTCGTGTCTGCCGATAGCGTATAGCGTTCCCATCAGATTGCGAACCATATGATGTAAGAATCCATCGGCTTGAATATCGAAAACGATAAACTGACCATGAGCAAAAATATTTGCATGGCTAACGTTGCGCACAGGCTGATTGGATTGGCAAGCCGCGGCGCGGTAGCTACTAAAGTCATGAGTACCTACGATATCAGCAGCAGCCAGTTGCATGGCGGCTAGATCAAGTGGCTCATAGATATGGGTTACTTGATGATTGAGAATGGCAGGACGCTGAGTCTGATTGAGGGTGATATAGCGATAACGACGAGCAATGGCTGCAAAACGTGCATGAAAATCTGCGGGCATCGGCTGAACCCAGCGCAAAGCAATATCATCAGGCAATAGACTATTCACTCCGCGTAACCAGTTGTTTGTGGGTCGATAGGCATGAGTGACAAAGTGGGCAATCATGTTGCTGGCATGAACACTTGAGTCCGTGCGCCCCGCTGCTACGACTTCTACTGGCTCATTGGCGACGGTACTGATGGCAGTTTCTAATGCTTGTTGTACGCCTAACACCTCTTTTTGACGTTGCCAACCATGATAATGCGTGCCCAAAAATTCGATGGCAATGGCTAATGTATACATCGGTATGTTTTTAGTTTCGATGTTTTTAATTTCACTATTTTTAGTTTCGATGCTTGTAGTCTCGGATATTTTCATTTCGGAGCTTATGTCTAAGAGCTTGTAAAGTAAGGAGTGGCTAGGGCGTGTTGAATATTTAACACGCCCTAATATTTATTTAGCGTTTTTTAATGCGCGTGCCAGTTTGATTAACGTTATTCAACCAGCGTTGCCGACGTCGTGCTGGGCTATCATAGCGCAATAGTAACCACAGTAGGCGTGCATAAATAGCAGGGATGGTTAAGCGCCCGCCTGCAATGATTTGATAATCGTATTGCCAACTGCCAGCCGCATAATTGTCACTGACACCGCCAAACGGGCATTGGCTGGCACATATCACCATGTGACCTTTTTCGTAAGCCAACTGTAGTGCTTCTGCTAAGTCTGCTGAATAAGGAACATTGCCAGCGCCAAAGCCTAATAAGATAATGCCACAAGGTGGCTGCGATAATAGGGCGCGGAGCTGACTGTTTAATACATCGGTCGCATTTGGCAAACAATATAAAGCATGAACGCAGGCTTGCTCAGCGCGAGCTTGAATATCATCGATTATATCTTGTTGGTCATCAAGCCAATGCTGCCGACGCGTATCTGGAAGAGTTTTGATATAACTATTGGCCGGATAAGCGGCTCTTGAGTGACCGGTAAAAGCCATAAAATCATGGCTATGTATCTTTTGTACCGTTTGCGCAGGCCAAGACTCGCCGCCAAAGCCTATCCTCACACCTGACTCACCGGCAGCTGCCAGTTTTAAAGCGTCCTTAAGATTGCTCCAAGCATCACTTTGAGCATCAATGGTGTAAGAGTGCAGTATTTCACTGTCTAATAATGGGCGCATACTACCAGTAACAACCACACAGATGTCGCTACCAGCAAAGGCTTCTGCTAAGAATGCACCCAAGTAACTTAAGGTATCAGTGCCGGTGATTAATACAAAGCGTCTACTACCTTGTTCATAAGCTGACAATAGCAGCTTATAAAAATGTACAAAATCGCTAGGAGTAAGTTGGCTACTGTCTTTAATGAGCGTATTGTTAAGCCAAGCAATTGGCAATAGATTAACCGCATTATTTGGATCGGCTAGCAGTTGTTGCAGCGTTGGCAAAAATACTTCTGCTGATAAGGGTGCTAATGGACGCCCATAACTGCCAAAAGTGCCGCCAGCATAGATGAGCTGGATCGGTGTAGAGATTGTTTTGATCATAAAATAGGATTGCATAATGTTAGCACAATAAATAGAGAGGAGAGAAAGGGTAGAGCAGAAAACTTAATCGGAATAGAAAGTATGGCAAGCAAACTCAATGAAACGCAAAATGCAGCGAATATTTTTTACTAGTAGAATACTCGCTGCTGCAACAGCTCTCTTTAAGCAGTGCGTTCAAGCAATAATTTTGCTTGCTGCTGTTGTTCGCTATTACCTTGAGTCAGGACTTCGTTGAGTAAACGTTTGGCGCTATCATATTCACCCAGTTGGACATACTGACCCGCTAAGTCTAGAGTCACTTGATTGCTATCTAAAGTTTTGACGAAATCAAAGTCTGCTGCAAACCGTGATGAGAAATCTTCAGCTGTTTCGATAGTAGTTTCAGCAGTAATACCAGTATCACTATAATCAATACCACTGACATCATGGTCGCTTTCAACTGCAACGGGCATTGTTGCTGTTGGAGAGTTTGATAAAGTATCAAAGTCAAAATCATCATCTATTAGTGTATTGTCATCGAACATAACGGTAGTCGGTGACATGCTAGATACTTCAGTCTTATTATCTTCAAAACTATGGCTTTCACCTAAATCGCCTTCAATATTAAAATCATCAAAGCTATCTTCAATAACAATAGGTTGCTCAATAGCCGTTTGGTTTTCTGTTGCATTTGATGCATCGATACTGTCAATACCGTCTAAAGATAAAGTAAGTCCATCTTCATTTGTTTGAATCGCGTCTGTAGTGATTTGATCATCGACGCTGACGTTATCTGCTCCAGCATCAATCTCTAAGTCTGCCAAATCTAAGACAAAATCTTCCTCATCTAAAGTGATGTCGTTCAAGTTGTCGTTAGCGATAGCGGTGACAGGAGATTCTGTAGAGATATCACTTTGCTCAGACAACTCAAAGTCAAAATCAAAGTCAAAGTCGTTACTGTCTGTGTCTGTAACAGTCGTTGAACTCGCTAGAGTTTCTTCATCTGCTATATCTAGTGTCGTGACAGGTGTCACACTAGTATTGTTTTCTAAATCATTTTGACTAAGGTCAAACGCTTGGTCGATGTTATCAAAGTTATCAAGGTTGTCAAAATCGTTCGAAACCGTTAAGGTTTCATTGGTGGTATTTAATAAATCGTTTTCATACTCAACAGGCTGAGCAGTAGCGGTATCAAAAGTTGGAGCATTATTCTCAACTTTATTAGCTGGCATATCAAAATCGATACTTTCAAAGCCAGTATCTTGACTGTTATCTGCTGGTAGAGATTGCTGGGCTATTTGATTTTGTTCCTCAGTAAGCAAAGCTTTTAGCTCATCCGCTTGTGCAATGCTTTTTACGTCATTATGTGCTTTGATAGAGTCATAGACTTTATTAAAATTGTCAGATTGATCTATCGTGGCATATACCGCGAGTAGTTTGAGAGATAATTGGCTGTCATGAGGTTTTTCAATCAAACCACGATTGAGTGTTTCAATAGCTTTGTCATAGCGTTGTTGATCCATAAAACGTTGAGCGATTTCAATATGATCAAATTTTCTCTCATTATTGCTACTGGCTTTAGCAGGCATATCTTTAGAAGCAGTTTGTGTCGATAAAGAATCCGTTCTATCTGTCTTTATACTGGGCTGATCTGATGGTTTTTGCGCTTTGTTTTTGCGCATGACCAAGACTGCTACGATTAAAATAAGCACCAAACCAGCGATGATATATAGCATATTGTCCATAGTGACTCCCACGCCTACTGTTGCAGTTGACTGCATTGATCAGTTAGGCAATTATTGATTGCGTAATTTTTTGAGACGAGCTTGCAGCTCAGCCAGTTTTTGATTTTGTAATTGCAATTTTCTCGTATAACTGTCAAGCATGCCATTGGTCTTTGATAAGCCCTGAGCTTGCGACGCTGTACTTTGTCTTGATGATTTGAGAATGGTTAATACATCTGTGCTAAGCCCGTTGCCTGTTGCCATACCTGCTTTGGTTTTAGTACCATCTGCGCTACCTTGATGACCAGGAGCGATGACAGAAAACTGTGCTTTTGGCAATGTTTGGGTCTTTGTTACCGCCGGTTTCTCAGTATGTTTAGCTGCTTGAGTTGTCTCAGATGCAGTTTTAGATACTGGTTTTGAAGTGGGTTTTGGCGTTGTTGGTTTTTTTGCAATAGGTATATTGGCTTTCCTGTTATATTGTCTCTGCGCGCTAATCGCTGCCTCTAGCTTTTGCTGTGATGGCAGCACATCATAATTGGGTAGGCTTAACTGCGCATCCGCTTTTAATTGATCAGCATTTTTATTAATGAAAGCACTAGGGTTCTGCGACTTAATTTCCTTCATGACTGTCTGAATGTCAAGATTGTTTTTCTCTGCGATTTGCTGGGCAATGACCCATAAGCTGTCGTTGCGCTGTACGGTATAATTGACTTCAGCGCTACCTGGTTGATTAGGGACTGTCGCCACTGTGGCTGCTGTATTTGTCCCTACTGTAGAGGCATTGGATGTAACGCTGCTAGAGGAGATGTTACTAGAGGGCACGCTATTGAGAGGTGCGCTAGCGACAATGGTATCAGCAGAATTAACTTTAGCTGTTGAGGCCTGATTATTTAGCGTTGGCGGCATTGTCGCTGTAGGGCTCATTGGTATAGCCGCCACCATGCCTGTACTGCGTTCATTATTAAGCTGTATCTGACGGGTAATTTGTATATTTAATATATCGAACTGCTTGTCAGTCACGGCACCTTCTTCATTATTATCCAACGATAGAATATTAAGGGAGGTTGCGACTGTGTTATTGGTGCTTATTTTATTATTTGGAAGATTGTTGGTAGTATTGCTTGTATTCAAATAGTTTTTATCTAAAGAATTAATTGAGCTAGTATTATCGTTATTTAGGCGACTAGGAGCATAAACCGTAGTATTGCTTTGTGTCGTCGTCTTGACTGCTGTCGGCAAGCTAGATGATACAGTAGGTGCTTGAATGTTAGGTACTTGAATATCACGTGCGGGCAATTTTGCCGCTGTCAAATCAGGCGTTGATGACTTATATGCTGATACTTTGGGTGATGAAAATAATGGTGGCGGTGTGCCTTGTCTAACGGTTAACGGTTGCGCATTAGTGATAGAAATAACCGGTAAGTTTGGCTTTTTTGCCCCTGTAACGATGTTCTTAGAGGATGTAATCGGTAAGCTGTCATTAAGGGGCATGAGTAATGTCTTAGGAACGACATTGCGCTGAGCGCCATCATTAATAGCTAGCACCACATCTGCAAAGGGTGTGGATACAGGCTTCGTAGAGGTAATAAAAACCTGACCAGTAGTGGCAGAAGTCGGCTGAAAGCGTACGGTCATTGAATCAGTTGGCGTCAAACCCATTTGCTGATAGACAGTAGAATTCGCCAAACTGGCCGAAAAATCGGCGGTTTTAATGTCAGTGACCAAAATACTGGCGGCTAAAGGTTCGTGCTGAGCAGAGGTTACGACAGTTTTGCCAATCGTCGCTGCTTGAGCACTAGATACTAGGGCTGCATAGCCTACTGAATATAGCAGTGCCATGGATACTGCGCGATGTATCGTAGTCAAGCGATGAGATAAATGACAAGACATGTGCAGCCCTTTAAAGTGAGAGTTATCTGTGTTGTTATAACAAAATAGCGTTTAGTTTACCAGTTTATTCCACTGCTGTTGTGATCAATACCTTAATTGTTTGCTTAATGTTCACTCTTATCCGTTCGATTTTTTATCAAGCAGCATAGCATCGCCATAACTAAAAAAACGACACTGCGTTTTAATAGCATGTTTATAAGCCTGCTCAATAGATGCTTTACCTGCAAAGGCTGATACTAGCATTAACAAAGTCGACTTCGGCAAGTGAAAGTTCGTTAGTAATTTATCTATAACCCCAAACTTAAATCCCGGATAAATAAAGATATCTGTATCACCTGACCAGCTAGCCAGTGCTTGCCCATTAACCGCTGTCTTTTGATACGCGGTTTCGAGGACACGTGTCACCGTTGTACCAATAGCGATCACTTGCTTGCCATTGGCGTGTGTTTGATTGATAAGATCGGCAGTAGTCTGAGGCAAGTGGGCATATTCACTATGCATGGTGTGATTGAGTAAGTTGTCTGTTTTTACAGGGGCAAAAGTACCTGCGCCAACATGAAGTGTAACAAATGCTGTATTAATCCCTTTTGCAGCAAGCCTATCTAACACTATCTCATCAAAATGTAAGCTCGCTGTCGGTGCTGCTACGCTAGCAAGCTTGGCAGGATCATGAAAAACGGTTTGATAACGAGTATTATCAGTGGCATCAGCATGGCGCTCAAAGTAGGGCGGAATGGGTAGCTCACCATGGCGCTCTAAATCAGGCAAGATGGGTGCATCAAAAGCCAAGATAAATAAGTTCTCTTGACGACCAATCATCACGCAATTCATGTGACTGTCAGCAAGCGCTAAACGCTGGCCAAGCTTAGGTGCTTTACTGGCTTTAACATGACAAAGAGCGATATATTTTTCTGTGCTAAGTGTATCGTCTAATGTTGCCAAATCTAAAGTTGCACTATTCAAATTAGTAATATCAACCAAGCGCTCAATCAGCACTTCAACCTTTCCGCCCGTATCTTTTTGACCGAACAGACGCGCTTTCATAACTTTGGTGTCGTTAAAGACAATTAAATCGCCCGCGTTTAGCAGCTCAGGTAGCTCTGAAAACAATTTATCTTCAATTTGACTGATGTCATCTTTTTTATTACTAGCAGCTAGATACAGTAGCTTTGACGCTGACCGCTGCGCTAATGGATAGCGGGCAATCAACTGATCTGGTAGCTCATAATCATAATCATCAACACTTAAATATTCTAAAACGTCGTCACTTTTATGGCTATCGTTATTGGCATGAATACTGAGGTTATTATCTAAGCTTGCTAGTTGAGAATCAGTCATAAGTAGTCTTTAAATAGAGGGGAATTTTGGCGTAATTGTAGCAGAAACGAGAATATGAAAGAACATTTTCCTAAGTAGTTATAGTTCGTAAAACTTGATAATAATTAAATAGCCTAAGCAATCATCTTCTCGTTTTTCAAAAGTTTAAACCTGTTTTTATTAAAGATCATTCATGTTACTCGAATAAATCTAACTGCGGTATTACCTGTGTGGCAAGCGTTAACGAAGAGAAAGTCACACCCACAAGCCTAATAGGAAGTTGACGCGGAATATCTAAAAATAGCTTGTCTAACCAGTAGTGAGCGGATTCAGCACTATCAAAAGCGGTGGATAAAGTGTGTGAGCGCGTCACTTGAGTAAAGTCTGCGTATTTAATTTTGAGAGTGATGGTATAGGCAATAAGCTGTTTTTTATGCAGCTGATAAAAAGCATCGGCATTTTGCTCATAGATTTGTCTGAGGAGCTCATCATCACGATTTAAATTGTCTCTAAAAGTTGTCTCAGAGCCAACAGATTTGTGCGTACGTTCTGATTTGACGGCACGTTCGTCACGACCATGCGCAATATCATAATAAAACTGTCCGCGCTTACCAAACTCATTAACTAGTATGGCAGCTGGCGTGCGGCGAAGGTCTGCACCGTGACTGATACCCATCGCATGTAAGCGCTTGGCAGTTGCTTTGCCAATACCATGAAAACGCTCAATAGGCAGTGTGCTAATAAAGGTGTCGGCATCCGCTGGTGTGATAACCGCGGTGCCATTAGGCTTATTAATGTCAGAGGCGATTTTTGCAAGCATCTTGTTAAATGAGACACCTGCAGAGGCGTTCAGACCTGTTTGTTCTAAAATTTGCGCCCGTAGCCAATTTGCCATTAACGTCGCTGAGCCTTTATGCACGGATAATCCAGTCACATCAAGATACGCTTCATCTAATGATAACGGCTCAACATGCGACGTCAGGCTGTGCATAATGCGGCGGATATCGTTACTGACTGCGCGGTAAACATCAAAGCGTGGTGGTACAAATATGACCTCTGGACAACGCTTTTTCGCCTCATAACACGACATGGCGGAGCGTACGCCAAACTTACGTACTTCGTAACTGGCAGCAGCAACTACTCCGCGACCATTTGGGTCGCCACCGACGACTAATGGTTTGCCACGCAGCTCAGGGAAATCGCGTTGTTCCACACTGGCATAAAAAGCATCCATATCGATGTGGATAATCTTGCGCAGGTTTTGTTGGTTGATGGGTGTCATGAGTACTATTTTACCTGATTTTATGACTCTGTTTTAGTCTCTGTTGCTCGATTGAAAAGTAGTTTATGAAGATATGGTGAACAATATTCAGGTAAGAGAAATAGTCGCAATGCACAGTGTGATCTGACACCATTTTCATCATCAATAACTTGTCTTATGAATTTCAGGAAGTTTTGGATGGTAAGTATTGTTAAACAACGAATTGAAGGTTTTGAGTGATATATTTATTAAGAGTATTTAAATTTACTGACCGTTCACATTTCGATCTTGACCGTTCGTCGGGAACAATGTAGTTAATCATTACATTTTTGCTTATACAGCTTTACAATGGAGTGACCAAGATACAAAATATCTATAGAAGAGAGAGAGTAGAAGAAGTAAAACAGCAATTAAATATATAGGTGATTATTCATTATATTTGCTTGATAACAAACGGATTTGCATCATTTATATTAGGTTCATTGACTCAATAACGATAAAGGTTATTATCAAAAAACTATATATTTAATGATGAATAGCTCAAACTATTGTAAAAAAAGTTAAGGAGCGGGGTATGAATAATGAGTTAGCAGGCAGTGGTTTAACGCGCGCATTGCTTGCACGAGGTGATAAACAAGTATGGTGTGCAGTCGATGATGATAGTGATGAGCAAGCAATGATAGATCACTGTGGTAATGATTTTACCGCTTGTATTGTCTCATTTAAAGATGACTTGTTTTATTGTAGTGGTGGTTCACCATGGCTATTTGCGGTACCGATAAAGATAGTCGCTGTTACCCAACATGAGATGAATCTTTAAGCATTGGATGTGGCAATACTAATATGAGATTATCAATATAATAAAGCCTCCTAATTTGGAGGCTTTATTTTTTGTAGATTAGATTAGACGCTTGGCGCATCAGGTTGCATCATAGGATCAGCATCAGCGAATGCTTTCAGAGTGCGGCAGTGCGTATCGATATCGAGGATATTAGGATAAAGACTGAGGTCTACTTTGAAGCGTCGAGCAGAAGATACCTGTGGAATTAAATAACAATCTGCAAACGTTGGACTGTCGCCATAGCAGAATTTACCGCGATTTTTATCTTCTGCCAAGCGTTTCTCTAATGCGGAAAAACCTTCACTAATCCAGCGATTACACCACGCCATGACTTCATCTTCACCAACGGTCAGCTCATTGCGTAGGTATTGTAAGATACGGCGATTATTAAGCGGGTGAATATCACAGCCTATCATAGCGCTGAGTGCTCGTACTTGCATACGACCAGCCGCATCTTTAGGTAACAACGGATGATTAGGATAGACTTCTTCTAACCATTCCAAAATAGCTGGGCTTTGATAGAGTCGTAAGTCATCAACTTGTAAGACGGGCACTAGACCTTGTGGATTGACCGCTTTGAATGCCGCCTCCAACTGTTTGTCTTCTGCCAAATTAACTGAAATATAGTCATACTCTAAGCCTTTAAGGTTCATAGCAATGCGAGTACGGTAAGAGGTGCTACTGCGAAAATAGCTATAAAGTTCCATCATTATTATTCTCCATTTTGAGCATGTATCAAACGCTTATCATTATGTATATAATCAGTCGTAATAAGAAATTCGTCAAATCCGTAAGCGCTTTTATTAATAGACAAACACCAATTCGCTTAAACCAATGAGCTTTAAAATGTCATCATCAGATAATGCCTCACTATCAAATCATACTTTAATCTCTAGCAAGCCCCAAGGCGGCGTACAGTCACTTGAAATTGGCCTATCGATATTAGATATCCTTATCGCTTATAACGCGCCTATGATGCTAAAAGATATTGCTCAAGCCATGCAGATGCATCCTGCCAAAACCCATCGTTACTTGGTGAGCTTGATTCGTAAAAGCTATGCTCGTCAACTTGACGATGGGCGTTACGGATTGGGCGAACGCGTTGATGCTTTAGGCGCTTTGGGGCACACAGCGCTCAATCAAAATAATCTTTTAGAGCGACTTACCGCTGTCGCCAATGCTATTAAAGATACTCTAAACTGTGGCGTGCAAATCGCTAAGTGGTTTAGTGAAGGTCCAATTATCATTCAGTCCGTTGAACCGGATAGCCCGATTAGTATCATCACTCGTATTGGCTCACGGATGCCGCTGACGACTTCTGCCACAGGGCAGTTGTTTGCCAGTTACCAGTCTGATGCCGTTATTAAGCCATTGGTGCTTGCAGAGTGGCAAGGTAAAGCTAATAATGCAAAAGTATTGAACGATGATGAAACAGCGTCTCGTTGGTTGCAATTTACCCAGCTACAAACCAATATTCGTACCCAAGGTTATGCAACAGTGACTGGTGATATGTTAATGGGGATTAATGCGATTACGATTCCAGTTATCTTACCGCAGTTTGCTACTAACAGCGCTGATCAAGCTTTTATCGATAAAGGTTTATCTCTTGAAAAATTGCCCTTAGAGTATGCTATTACTATCATCGGAACCACCGAGCAGTTGCCGATGAGTGAGCAGCATAATATATTTGAGCAAATATTGCTGATAGCACAGCGTTATCAAATTGCTTAGATGCGAGTAAATGAGACAATCTCAGCTACGCCATGTTTTAGGATTTGATAAGTTGATACTTATTCGCCCACAGGTGCAACTTCTCTTGCTTCGGCGAGCTCCTCAGCATGCAAAAACTGCGTATGCGCTGGAGCGCGTTTGGTACGCGTCCATTCATCAAGCATATCTTGCTTAATCTCTTCAGTAATCATCGATACTTTTTCTTCTGATGTAATATCATCATAGGTAAGTTCCATACGATGTCCGTTAGGGTCGAAGAAGTAAATCGAGTGGAAGATGCCGTGATTGGTCACGCCTATAACATCAATACCACCTTCCTCTAAATGCTTTTTAGCCGCCATTAAAGTATCACGGTCTTTTACTTTCATCGCTAGATGCTGCACCCAATTTGGCGTATTAGGGTCAAAGCCCATTTCAGGTTGATTAGGTACTTCAAAAAACGCTAAGACATTACCGTTACCAGCATCTAAAAACACATGCATATAAGGGTCAAAGGCTTTGGTTGAAGGTACATGATCTTCAGCAAATGCTAAGATAAAATCCATGTTTAGATGTTTTTTATACCATTCGACGGTTTCTTTAGCGTCTTTGCAGCGATAGGCCACATGATGAATTTTTTCAATTTTAAAGGTCATTATCAAACTCCTTTTGATAGCTAATCAAAAAAGCAGTCACAGCAAATGCCATATAATTTTAATCTCAATTTTACTGTGACTAGCATTTTATTTATGAAACAGGTCGGTGCTTTAAATCTTTAACAGTCCGATAACTACTCAGAAAAATCAAATTCTAAAGCAGGTAGTACTTTACCGCGTACTTCGCCAAAGCCGACACGGATACCCTCTTTTTCGCTATAGCCTTTCATAATGACTGTATCGCCATCTTCAATAAAGCTGCGCGTTTCGCCGCCTTTAAGAGTCACCGGTTTGGTGGCATTCCAAGCAATCTCTAACATCGAGCCATAAGAATCTGGCGTCGGTCCGGAAATAGTACCTGAGCCCATCATATCGCCAACTTCTACTTTACAGCCAGTGATAGTGTGGTGGGTCAGCTGCTGTGCCATCGACCAGTACATATGCTTGAAGTTAGTTTCACAAATCACAGTCGCTTCATCAGCATTTTCAGGCAGTAGCTCTACCGACAGATTAATATCGTAGCTATTATTGCTGTCTTTTTCGTTCAGATAAGCCAGTGGCTTTGGCTCTTGTGTAGGGCATGGCATCTTGAACGGTGCTAATGCATCCATGGTGACAATCCAAGGTGATACCTCAGAAGCAAACGTTTTGGCATTAAATGGACCTAAAGGCACATATTCCCATTTTTGGATATCACGGGCTGACCAATCGTTAAGTAAGACCATACCAAAGATATGATCGATAGCATTATCTACTGCAATCGGTTGACCGATATTATTGCCTTTACCAACGACAAAAGCCGTTTCAAGCTCAAAATCAAGGCGCTTACAAGGCGAGAAAATAGGGCGTTCATCTGCATTAGGTTTTAGCTGACCAGAGGGGCGTATCACATCACTACCGCTGACGATAACTGTGCTGGCACGTCCGTTATAACCGACTGGCATTTCCGTCCAGTTAGGTAGTAAGGCATTGCTTGGGTCACGGAACATGGTACCGACGTTGGTCGCGTGCTCTTTAGAAGAATAGAAATCGGTAAAACCAGGTACTTGAACCGGCAAATGCATGGTGACGTCTGCTTGCTTAAAGAGTGCTTTTTTCTGCAAGTCTTTATTGTCATGTAAGGCATTACTAGTATTAGACAGCAACGTTTGAATAGTTGTGCGTGCTTTAGTCCAGTTGTCGCGACCAGAATCAATAAAGGCGTTTAGAGTCGATTGATCAAAATATGACCCGCCCTCTAAGTTCAGCAAACCTTCTGCTTCGAGGACAGCCAAATCCAAGACGTGCTCGCCAATAGCAACACCCGCGCGGCGCTTGTTATTATCAGCAGCGCCTTCGGTTTCGCTAAAGATACCGTAAGGCAGATTATGAATTGAAAAATCAGAATCAGCGGCGATATCAATAAAAGAGGTGAGATTTTTGTCAATCGTTGACATAGGTTGCTCCTTGCTAAATGAGTTTAATAAATTACGTTATGATTAACTACTTACGTATAATGTAATTTATAGCCAGTCATATTGCAAGGTTTTTTATGCAGTGTTTTAGTGTCATGCTGATATTAAAGTTGGCTGATTTGTTGCTATCGATATGGCTATTACTGTCGTTTATTACATAAAACCACAGCATGAAATTCAGGCACAAAAAAAGGCTAAGCAACTGCTCAGCCTTTCTTATTAAGATAGTTTTACGATAACAAGCTGGTTTAGTCTTTTAAGACTTCAACCATAGCATTGGCAACATAATCGATATTACTGGCATTTAAGCCGGCAACACACATGCGTGAGTTCGATACCATGTAGATACCAAATTTGCTTTGCAGCTGCTCAACCTGTTCAGGAGTGAGTCCTGTAAAGCTAAACATGCCGTTCTGCTCAGTTAAATAGTCAAAGTTACGATCAGAAATTTTGGCTTCCAATACTGATTTCAGCTTTACGCGCATAGACTTGATACGGTCACGCATCGCATAAACTTCGCCAACCCATTGCTTGTGTAACGCTTCGTCGTTCATGACGATATCGACCACACGACCGCCATGTGATGGTGGGCTTGAGTAGATACGGCGCACGGTAGAGTTCAGCTGACCGAAAACGCGCTCAGTTTCGTCTACTGTTGGACAAACGACTGATAAACCACCGACACGCTCACCATATAGCGATAAGTTTTTAGAGAATGAGTTGCTGACAAACACTGGCAGACCCATATCGACGGCTTTACGAATCGCGTAAGCATCGCTGTCTATATCTTCGCCAAAGCCTTGGTAAGCAATGTCCATAAATGGAATCAATTCACGTGCTTGAATAACGTTGAGTACTTGATCCCATTGCTCGCGAGTCAAATCAACGCCTGTTGGGTTATGGCAGCAAGGGTGCAGCAAGATCACATCATTTTTGTTCAAGGTTTCAAAGAAGCGGATCATTTCATCGAATTTGATGCCACCAGTAGCGGTGTCGTAGTATGGGTATTTACCGACTTCGACGTCAGAGCCTTCAAAGATGGCAATATGGTTGCCCCATGTTGGATCGCTGACATAGCACTTAGACTGTGGGAACCATTCGTGGATGAATTCTGCGCCAACTTTTAACGCACCAGAACCACCAATGGTCGCAATGGTCGCAACCAAGCCGTCTTTTAAAATCTGTGCGTCTTTACCAAACAGCAATTCTTGACAGCCTTTACGATGTCCTGGTAAACCTGCCATTGGCAAATACGGACGCGGCGAGATAGGGTCAGCAATACGCTGTTCAGCCGTTTTGACACACTCAAGTACGGGCATTTTGCCATCTTCGTCATAATAGACGCCCACACCTAGATTCACTTTATCTGGGTTGCCATCTGCTGCAAATTTGTCCATCAATCCTAAGATTGGATCACCGGCATAATAATCGATACGTTCAAACATTTGTTTTCCTTACAAGAGATATGAGTTGAGGCGCTAAAAAGCATAAACCAGTTTTGTGATTAACTCAACGTTAGATTCCGTTATCCTCATTAATTAACGCATTTTTTTCTTACCTACAAACTTTTTAATTATCTCTCAGCTTTATACTGACTGTGATGGTCAGTATAGCCAATTCAATATAAAAGAGGTACGTTAAAAGTAGCGTTATACTGGGATAAATTTTCCTCGCTTGCTGTGCGCTTCGCACTCAAGAGGCTTCGCAAAATTTATCCCAGTAGCACTGTATTCTTTTTAAATTGAATCGACTATATCAAGCGATTGCTTAGATAATGAATTTTAAAAGCTCTGTAAGTCATCAAAATGGGTGGCAAAATAGCGCTGCAAAAAACGCTTAAAAGCAATGCTCGCCGGTGATAATGCTCGAGATGAGCGTTGGTAAATGAAAAACCGGCGCATTTTGACAGGTTGCGCTAGCGGTCGCATCTGTAAACCGTTGGCGCTTACCCAGTCTATCACTTCTGGCATGTAGGGCAGACACAAAGTAATGCCAAAGCCTTGGCGAGTCATCTCAAGTGCTGTCGACATAAAATTCACTTTGTAACGCGCCTGCTGAATATGGTTGACGATACTTTCATCCAGCTCAGTGGTCAATTTTTCAAGAAAAGGGCCTTGTAGCGTGATCAGTGGAATGTCAATCAAGTCTTGCCAAGTGACTTCATGTTTTTGCGCCAACACATGGCTATCAGGCATTACTACACAAAATGGTAATTGATATAACAAGTCTGCACGGATGTCATCTTCGGTTTCCATAAATTCAAGCTCAGTACCGACCTCAGTACCGACGCCTAAATCCACTTCAATGTTTTGGATATGCTCAAGGACGTTTTCTGCTGAGCAATCTAATAACGATACGCTGATATCTGGATAGTCTTTGGCAAACTGCGCAATGACCGCTGGCATAGAAGAAGCAGCAAACTGCGATACTGCCAATCTTACCTGACCTTGCGCCAAGTTTGTCAAACTGCTTGCTTCATTTTCAAATAGTTGCATCTCGTTCAAAATGCGCCGAGCTTGCGGCAATAAATGGTGTCCTACTACAGACAAAGACAACTGGCGTGTGGTGCGATCGAATAACACAATGCCCAAGTTAGATTCGAGCTCTTTGATCAAGCCACTAACGGCAGATTGGGTTAAATGCATCTGGTCGCTGGCACGGGTAAAACTGCCGTTGTCAGCGACTTTGATAAAAGCGGTAAGTTGGCGGATACTGATATTCATAAGTAAACCTGATAAATAAATCATAAAAAACAATTAGTCTTATAAATCAAGCTAATCTAATATAAATGAAACGTCAATAGGAATGATTGATGAAACTTATTTTTTGCTAATTTTTAGCGCTTTATACCACCAATTGCAATTAAGGATGATGACAATGGCAGATTTATTTGACAACCCAATGAGCCTACAAGGCTACGACTTCGTTGAGTTTGTCTCACCAGAGCCTGAGCTTGTCGAAGAATTATTCCGCAACCTTGGCTTTACCCATATCGCCAATCACCGCTCGAAAGATGTTGCCTTGTTTCGTCAAGGAGATATCAATCTTATTTTAAACCGTGAGCCAAAAAGCCATGGCAGCTACTTTTTAAGTGAGCATGGTGCTGGCGCTTGTAGCATGGGCTTTCGAGTAAGAAATGCTCAGCAAGCTTATGAGCTGGCTATCGAAAACGGTGCTGAGCCAGTCGATGTGAAAACAGGGGTTATGGAGCTACGTCTGCCAGCAATTAAAGGCATCGGCGGCTCGCTTATTTATCTTATCGACCGCTTTACTGATGGCAACTCTATTTATGACATCGATTTTGAATACTTACCTGATGTCGATAAGCATCCAAAAGGCTTTGGCTTTAAGGTTATCGACCATCTAACGCATAACGTTTACCGTGGTCGTATGTCATATTGGGCAGATTTCTACGAGCGTATCTTTAACTTCCGTGAAATCCGCTATTTCGATATCAAAGGTGAGTACACTGGCCTAACCAGTAAAGCGATGACTGCTCCTGATGGCAAAATTCGTATCCCATTGAACGAAGAGTCAAAGCAGGGCGGCGGTCAGATCGAAGAGTACTTGATGCAATTTAATGGCGAAGGTATCCAGCATATTGCGCTATTGAGTGACGACTTACTATCTAGTATCGACAAACTTAGAGACATGGGTATCCCGCTCATGACGGCGCCAAATGAGACTTATTACCAGATGCTTGATGAGCGCTTACCGGGCCATGGCGAAAATGTCTCTGAGCTACAGATGCGCGGTATCTTGCTAGATGGCACCACTGAAGGCGGCGCACCACGTCTACTGCTACAGATTTTCTCTGAAACCATTTTGGGTAGCCCCGTATTCTTCGAATTCATCCAACGTAAAGGCGATTACGAAGATGGTTTTGGCGAAGGTAATTTCAAAGCATTATTTGAATCAATCGAGCGTGACCAAGTACGTCGCGGCACGGTTGGTCAGCAAGAAACTGAAACGCCTTAGTCTTAGAGTCGTTGTTGTAAATAGGCTCTAAAACAATAAATGGGCAAGGCAAAGGGAATTTGTCTTGTCCTTATTAGCCTGCTACCTACTAGTATAGTCCTGCTTATAATAGTGATTATAAACTATGGCGTTTAGGGTTAGTAGGGCAAAGTCATCAAGACAAGTTACTGCTACAAAGGTAATGGACTAACTGCAATAAAAGGAATATAGGCATGGAACGCCTACCATCTACAAATGCTACTGATAAAAAGCAACCTTACGTGTCGCATCAGCCAGATGCTACTGGTCATATTCATTACAGTGATGATGAGCATGCCATGTGGCAAGCGCTGCTTGCGCGTCAAGCCAAACAAATACCCAATCGTGCCTGTTCAGCTTATCTAGAAGGTTTAACTAAGCTGAATCTATCGCCCGCACGTATTCCGCAATTACATGATATTGATGAGGTATTGCAAGCCACCACAGGCTGGCAGACCGCTGCTGTCCCTGCATTAATCAGCTTTGGGAAGTTTTTTAAACTGTTGGCCAATAAATCCTTTCCAGTTGCGACTTTTATTCGTCGATTCGATGACATGGACTATATCGAAGAGCCTGATATTTTCCATGAAATCGTCGGCCATTGCCCAATGCTGACCCATCCTGCGTTTGCGACTTTTAATGAGACGTACGGTAAGCTTGGACTAAACGCCAGTAAAGAAGAAAGATGGTTTTTGGCACGGCTTTACTGGTTTACCATCGAGTTTGGTTTGGTTGGAAAGACGCAAGATAGCCGCCGTATTTATGGCGGCGGTATCTTAAGCTCACCTTCTGAAACGGTTTATGCACTCAATGACAGGTCTGAGCAGCAAGCACAGCCAGAGCATCGCGCATTTGATTTATTAGACGTACTACGTACCCCTTATCGTATCGATCATATCCAGCCGATTTATTATGTCATCGATGATTTGGATACGCTATTTGATATCGTCGATAGCGACATCATGGGAGTCGTCAAACAAGCCATGTCATTAGGATTGTTTGAGCCAACTTACGCTGTCGAAAGTACCTAAAAAAATGAATACATATAGTTGATTCACTTTAAAACCGATACGAGTGCTACTGGATTAAATTTTTTGCAGCCTCTGTCACGCTTGCGAGCAGCAAGCAAGAAAAATTTATAACAGTAGTACGTGGCTATTTACTTTATTACAATCGTATCGATTTTAGGTAGAACTTCCTATAACTTATTTTAAGAGTAGTAAAAAAAGCATAAACACGGACGTATAATCACTAAAAATAAATAGTTAAAAAAGGACATTATAATGACTACATTATCACAAGCCAGCTGTGAAGCATGCCGCATTGGCGCGCCAACGGTCAGCGATACTGAAGCACAAGAGCTATTACAACAAATTCCAGATTGGTCATTGATTGAAGTTGATGGCATTAAGCAATTACAACGTCAATATAAATTTAAGAACTTCGTCGCGGCGATGGCATTTGCTAATAAGCTTGCAGACATCGCCGAAGCAGAAGGGCATCATCCTGGCATATTGGTAGAGTGGGGCAAGGTTACGGTCACTTGGTGGTCGCATAGCATTAAAGGTCTGCATCGCAATGATTTTGTCATGGCAGCCAAGACCGATACTCTATTGGATAAGTAATGAGAGTAGTAATCAGTATTGCAACTCATTAAACTTACCACCCTCAAGCCAACCCTAACGCCAAAATATCATGGCAACATAAGGATGTGTTATGCCACCACAAGTACTTACCGAGCTATCTCCTAAGATAGCTTTTATTATTGCTAGCGTTGTCATTGCGATTATGGGTGTCACCATGATCGGCTTTGGCTGGGTTCCGCACCTATCATTAATGCTTGCTATTGCTGTTTTGCTGGCATTAGGTATGTTCAAAGGTTTAAGCTTTGAGAAGATGCAGGAGCAAATGTCTTCAGGCGTCGTCAGTGGTATTGGTGCTATCTATTTATTATTCTTTATTGGATTGCTAGTCGCCGCTCTCATGATGTCGGGCGCTATTCCCACCATTATGTATTATGGTTTTGACCTCATTTCACCGCAGTATTATTATATCTCTGCCTTTGTCTTGACCTCAATTATCGGGGTGGCGCTAGGCAGTAGTTTGACCACAGCAGCGACGATAGGCGTGGCTTTTATTGGGATGAGTAATGCCTTTGATGCCAACGTCGCTATCGCTGCAGGTGCCATCGTCTCAGGCGCATTCTTTGCCGACAAAATGTCTCCTTTATCAGATACTTGTACGCTTGCTTCTTCTGTCGTAGGTATTGATTTGTTTGAGCATATTCGCAACATGATGTATACCACGGTGCCCGCGTGGCTCATTACAGCAGGACTGTTTTGGTACTTCTCTGGGCAGACAGGTACTGGCAATTTAGATCAAGTTACCCTGTTACAGTCGCAGCTTGTCGATAGCGGCCTAGTGCATGGTTATTCAATACTACCGTTTATCGTGTTGGTCGTGCTAGCGTTATGCCGAGTGAATGCTATTTATACCATCATTTACACGATTGCTAGCGCTTTAATCATTACCTATTTGCATAGTACCCCTAATATCGGACAGTTAGGTGTCTACATGTTTGGCGGCTATGCGCCTGCCGAAAACTTAGAGCTGGGCGAAGTAGGCGGTATGATCTCACGCGGTGGTATGCAGAGCATGTTCTTTACGCAGACTATTGTTATCTTGGCATTAAGTCTAGGGGGTTTGTTACGCGCACTTGGTATCTTGCCTGCGTTACTGTTGGGTATCAGAGATATGTTGACCAGTTCAGGGCGTGCTATCTTTGCCGCTGCTATGGCAGCCTTGAGTATCAACGTCCTAATCGGTGAGCAGTATTTAAGTATCTTGCTATCAGGTACTGCCTTTCGTCCGACCTTTGAGCGCTTAAACTTACATCCTAAAAACTTATCACGCACTATTGAAGATGCCGGTACGGTTATCAATCCTTTAGTACCTTGGAGTGTGTGTGGGGTGTTTATCAGTCAGGCATTGGGTGTACCAGTTATTGAGTATATCCCTTACGCTTTCTTTTGTTATCTATCGCTACTATTAACGATATTGTTTGGCTTTACAGGAATAACGATCAGTCGCAAAGATGGAACGAGTGTTCGCAAGCATGAAGCGAAACAAGCTGTTAGTTAAGAGGTATGGCTAAATAGTTCAGTAGGTTTTATAGTTTCATCACTATAAAAAACTATCGTAAGAAATTAACTCATTGTGCTTGAACTATTTTAAAAAAGAATCACGCTAATATTTAGCGTGATTCTTTTTTTTGATAAAGTGAACAATATATCTAAAAGTTACTGAATGAGAGATAATGTATTCATAGATTTCGAGGCACTAAAGACACTTAAAAAAGTGAATTTAGCCGCTCTTATCGCTTTGTAGTAACCTGTGCTTTTGCAGTAACCTATAGCTTTGTAGTAATAAAGATCTAATAAAGCTCACTTAAATGAAAAGGCAGTCCTGAATGACCAATAATAACCCATACAATCTTATACCTTTGAAACCTACTGGCAGAAATGAGACTGATACCGCCAATACTTATTCGCCTGAAGACATGGTTCAGATATACGAGCAACAATTTCTTACCGAAGTACCTGAAGATAAAATCACAGAGTTTTTGCCCTTTTTAAAAGATTTTTATGACATTGATGACTATACGTTAGATGTCAGTGCGGTCATTTTTGAGGCCATCGCTGATTCCTGTATTATTTATAATCATAAAGTCAAAGTAGGGCGTTATCAGATATTAGAGGGATTGGTAAAAGAAGAGATTGAGGAAGACGAAAACTATAAAGAGGACGAAGGCTCTGAAGACAAACAGGAACAAGCCTATACACTAGAATGTAAGCGTACTTTTTTTATCAATGATATAGAGATGCCTTATCGTTTTAATTTGTTTATCCATGGGGATAGTTATTCTACGTTAACCAAGAGAAATAGTTTGTTAGAAAAAATCTACTGGTTTGTCAGTGATGGATTTGAAGAGCATGTATTAGGCAACCCTGAAGATACAGAAAGCTTAGCGTCTATTAACGAGCAACTGGTAAGCTTGGGTATTCGGGAAATGGATCTGACGACCATACATGAGTTAGTTGACTATGTAGAAGACAGCATCATAGATGATGACATGGTGGAAACGCTTAATAAAATATTAGATGATGCTGAATAGTATGATAGATATAGAGTTAAGTTAGCTTGAATATAGAGCAATTAATACACAGTTTTTTTATTAAAGGAAAGTCTTACCTACTAGGTAGGGCTTTTTTTGCACCTAAAATTTAGTGGTGTCTATTTAGGCAACAACTGAACGGTTCTAAATGATTGAATGTTTGCTCTAAGAATGTTTAAGATATCATAAATAGGAGGTAATAAAAAACCCTCACAATCTATAGACTGTAAGGGTTTCGTATATGGTACCGGTGGTCGGACTTGAACCGACACGCTTTTAAAGGCAACGGATTTTGAATCCGTCATGTCTACCAATTCCATCACACCGGCGTGTTAGGTGATAACGTTTGTACTGCTAAACATTATCGAATTGGGCTACAGGGTTAACTCTGTATAGGCTGCGTATTATAGCAGCCTATTTTTGAGCGTCAAGAATTATTTATCATATTTTGTATAAAAGTTCTTTTTTAACCAACGAAGGCGCGTTCGACCGCATAATCCGCTTGGACGCCCATACGTGGTGAGACGGTCAGACCAAAGCCATCCAAAATCGCTGAGACTTCCGCATTAAAAGGCATACTACCGCATATGAGGACACGATCATCGTCTTTATTAATGGGTGGTAAGCCAATGTCTTCAAAAAATTTGCCAGATTTCATTAGGTCGGTAATACGACCGGTGTTCCTAAATTCTTCGCGAGTGACAGTCGGATAGTAAATGAATTTTTTACGGAACTCTTCACCAAAGATTTCATCATTCGGTAGCTCGTTTTCGAACATATCACGATAAGCCAAGTCACTGACACCACGTACGCCATGTACCAGAATTATCTTTTCAAAACGCTCGTAGACTTCAGGGTCACGTGCTAATGCTAAAAATGGCGCAACACCAGTACCAGTTGACAGCATATAGAGGTTTTTGCCCGGTAATAGATCGTCTAATACGAGAGTACCCGTTGGTTTTTTACTGACCAATAATTCGTCGCCGACTTTGATATGTTGCAAACGCGACGTTAATGGACCGTCTTGCACTTTAATGGAGAAAAACTCTAGATGTTCTTCATAATTAGGACTAGCAATCGAGTAAGCTCGCAACAACGGCTTGCCATCAACGACCAAACCAATCATCGCAAACTCGCCATTACGAAAGCGTAAACCGTCGTCGCGAGTGGTCTTGATGCTAAATAGTGCATCATTCCAATGATGAACCTCTGTAACCGTTTCGGTGCGGAGTTTTGACATAAAGTCCTCGTTAGTAAGTGATAATCTGTATCAGTCAATTAAAATAGCTATTAAATAAATAAGTATCAAATAAAAATCTTCAATGATAGATTTAAAATGCTTCAAGTTAATAGCGTGTAGAGTCTATTTAGTGGCTTAGCCTATCGCGTCAACCGTTATTTTAACATTATTATTCAGTATTATGAGGTGGTAGTAACGCCCATAAAAGCAAGATTTGAAGTCATTGTTTTATGAATGCAAGCCATTCTCAATAAATTTCTTGCTCATCATAACAAACTTTAAAATAAAAATCCGTCTAGCTGCCTTTCTATAGCATGATAAAATGGAATATCGTTAGCGAGTTATTTTGTATGATTCGCCAAATTTAGTTTGTATAGCCCTTATTTTTTAGTATAAATAACGGTTTCGCTTTTTTGGATTTGATTTATGAATTGTCAGACTGATTCGCTTATGAGTCATCATACGTCACCGATTATCGGCTACCATCATGCGCCGCTTTCACAAAAATTTGGCGCACCGAGACAGCCAAATTTGGTTGCATTAACCAGCGTGATTGAAATGATTGCGCCTTATGATACACCTGCAGCCTTTATAGGTTTGACCGATTTTAGTCATATTTGGATCAGTTGGCAGTTTCATCATAACTATCTAAATAAGGAAAAACAGATAAAGAAAGACGAGCCGGCTAATGATGACAGCCAGCTTAATAAAGCCAATAGCAGCTTTCGTGCGCAAGTGCGACCGCCACGCTTGGGCGGCAATCAAAAAATCGGCGTGTTTGCCAGTCGTAGTATGTATCGCCCCTCAGCGCTCGGACTGTCTGTGGTTAAGCTTGAAGCTATTGAGGTTGTAGAAGGTCGGGTGTTACTTATCATCAGCGGTGCTGATATGATAGATAGTACGCCAATTATCGATATCAAGCCCTATGTGGCTTATAGTGACGCAGTACCTGATGCAAAAAGTGGCTTTGCGCCATCTGCTTCAGCATTGTTGACTGTGACTAGCACTGAGCCTGCATATGAGCAGTTTTTGCAAATTATAGCCGCCCAAAGTGTCAATAACGAAGAACAAAACAATAACGAAGAACAAAACAATAATGAAAAACAAAATAATAATGAAGAAAAGAAAGACAGTAAAAAAGATACGCGTACCGTAACAGCAGTCATTGATAAGGCGAAAAAGCAATTATTACTATCTGATTTTGACGCTATAAAGGCATTAATTGCGCAAGATCCGCGTCCTGCTTATCGCCGTAAAGAGATCAATATGCCATTTGTTATGCGTTATAAGTCTGTTGATGTGAGTTTTCAGCTGATAGCGTTAGGTGAGTTACAGATAACAGCAGTAATAGAAGTATAAGAAATACCAGCTAACATTATCAGCGCTGAAACGACTTAAATAATAAAAGAAGAAAATTATGCCTGCTCAAAAGTACTCGATAGTGATTGATTTGCGTTGGTGTCTCGATGAATTGTTAGCAGATAAAGTCATCGATCAACGTGGCTATAATCTAGTGATTACCAGCCGCCGCAATAAGGCGCAGCATCCGCTACTGACCATTAGTGAGTTTGGCTTACCAAATGGTCATGCGCTTGATAATAATCCTGAGGATAAATTGACGCTGGCATGGTTGAATCAATGGTTAGCCGCCAAAGCAGATATGCCGCTTGTCCGTATTGACCCGTTAAAGGTTGATGTACCAGTAGTGACGCAGCTGATGTCGTTTGAATATGCACGCTCACAGCATATTTTGCCGATTGAAGTGACACTTAATGAAGTCGTTATCGGTACCGACCAGCCTTTTTATACCGACTGGCACGCCAATATTGAAAAACTCATTAAGTCAAAAAGCTATCGCACGGTATTTATTAACCCTGAGCAAATCAATCGCTATCGTCAAGAGTTCTATCAAGTCACGCAAGCGATTGCTGGTGCTAATTCTATTCATAAACGTGCAGCGTCTGATATCACCAACGTTGAAGCGCTATTGCAGCTCGGCGATAATACCAATCCCGATGCCAATGACCAGCATATCGTTAAAGTGGTCGATTGGCTGTTGCAATATGCCTTTGAGCAGCGCGCCAGTGATATTCATCTAGAGCCACGACGAGAGACAGGGAAGGTGCGCTTTCGTATTGATGGCGTGCTACATAGTGTCTATGAGATGCCACTGGCGATTATAGTAGCGGTGACTGCACGTATTAAAATTTTGGGACGGCTCAATGTGGCAGAAAAACGTAAGCCGCAGGATGGACGATTAAAAACGCGCACCCCAAAAGGATTGGAGACTGAGCTGCGTCTATCTACCATGCCTACTGCTTTTGGCGAAAAGCTGGTGATGCGGGTGTTTGATCCTGAGGTACTGGTACGCTCCTTTGCGCAGCTTGGCTTGTCTGGCAAGCAGTTAGAGACGTGGCATGAGCTGACAGCGCATCCAAATGGCATTATTTTAGTGACAGGTCCTACGGGTTCGGGTAAAACGACCACCTTGTATAGTACCCTTAAACAATTGGCGACTGAGCAGGTGAACGTCTGTACTATCGAAGATCCGATTGAGATGATTGAGCCCGCCTTTAACCAAATGCAGGTCAATCCAGGAGTTGATTTACACTTTGCTGATGGTATTCGCTCTTTGATGCGCCAAGACCCTGATATCATTATGGTTGGTGAGATTCGTGATGCTGAAACCGCCAATATGGCAGTGCAAGCATCTTTAACGGGACATTTGGTACTCTCAACACTGCATACCAATGACGCACCAAGCTCTGTCACGCGTCTGCATGATTTGGGCATTCAGCCGTTTTTGACATCAGCGACGATATTGGGCGTGATGGCGCAGCGTTTGTTACGGACATTATGCCCGCACTGCAAACAAGCAGTCGATGTTACTGCGGATAGTGAGATTGCCATTCAATGGCAAGAGTTGGTACAACCGTGGCGTGCTGCCGTGCCAGCACAAATCTATAAGGCGCAGGGCTGTGAGCACTGCCGCCATACGGGTTATCAAGGTCGCGTTGGGTTGTATGAAATTATGCCATTATCGAATGAGCTAAAAAAACTGGTCGCTGCTGATGCAAACTTGGACGTACTTAAGCAGCAAGCTTACCGCGAAGGCGTACAGCCACTGCGTTTATCTGGTGCAAAGCGCATTAGTGAAGGGCTAACGACCATGGAAGAGGTCATGCGAGTAGTGCCTCTGCGTTAGTGGCAATTCTGTATTAAAGATAGGTTTGTTAAACATTACTTGAAAAGTGCGTTCTTGAGAGCAATGAATACTATTACTAACTTGAGTTTTTATCATAATACTTTTATCTAAAAAAATATTATTAAAAAGCCACCATAACGAGATTTTTTATGTTTACTGATAGTCACTGCCATCTTAACCGTTTAGATTTAACCAAGTATGAGGGTCAATTGTCCGGCGCGATTGCTGCGATGAAAGAAGCCAATGTCACGCGAGCGATGGCGATAATGTGTGATTTTGCGGAATATGATGAGATTGCCAATATTGTCAGCACCTACGGCGATGAAACGCTCAACCTAGGTATGAGCGTTGGCATCCATCCTTGTGAAGACATCAGCGTTTTACAATCAGCGACGGTCGAACGTCTGATAGAAACTGCTAATGCCGATCATGTGTGGGCAATAGGGGAGACGGGGCTAGATTATTACTGGTCAACGGAAAATAAAAAAGCGCAACAAGCCAGCCTTGCCCGTCATATTCATGCCAGCCAAAGCCTAAAAAAACCGCTTGTCGTCCATATGCGTGATGCCAAAGAAGATACGATTGATATTCTAAAGGCAGAAGGTGCTGAGCATGGCATTATTCATTGCTTTACCGAAGATTGGGAAACGGCAAAACGCGCCTTGGACTTAGGGTTTTATATCTCATTCTCAGGTATCGTTAGCTTTAAAAGTGCGCAAAACATCAAAGATGCGGCAAAAAATATGCCTAGAGATAGAATACTGATCGAAACCGACAGTCCCTACTTAGCGCCCGTCCCCAAACGTGGCAGACCTAATGAGCCTGCCTATGTACCCTACGTCGCCAGTTGTATTGCAGAGATGTATGGCTGTAGTGCGGAGGAGGTTGGTACGCTGACTGCAAAAAACTTTGAGAATTTACTAGCACAGTATCACTAAAATGGTTATGCTATGACCACTCAGTCATTTATTATAAGTTGTGGCGATTTTATGCGCCATGCAATGGTGCGTTAAATGTAACCATATGATTATAAATGATTATTTAGCAAACATAAGCATATCCCTCTATTGTGGTCTTCGCGCATCCTTTGTATAACTTCATACTCTTGATACCGATACGCCAATGCAAAATGTGGTCATATGCATGATATTGTCAAGTTTTAGGAGAGATTATGAGTCGTCAGCATCAATTCAAGATACGAGAAGAGAATATCTTAGCAATGGCAGAGCAATTGCTACTTGAGTCAGGCGATGGTGATATCACTTTAGACAGCTTGGCAGATCAGCTTGATTTGGCTAAAGGCACACTTTACAAGCATTTCTCTAGCAAAGATGAGCTTTATTTGCGTATTATTATTCGTTACGAAGAACAGCTGTTTGAGATCAATCGCATTGACGATTGCCCATCGGCAGGTGTCGCGCGTATGATTTTTCAGCAACTGTTTAATCCACAAAAAGCGATGCTACTCAATCAAATCGAAGAGCGGTTAGCCGCATCAGTGACGGGTCTTAATCGCTTGTTTGGTGAGCTTTATGATATTCGCCGTCAGCGTATGAAGCGTTTAATCGATATTATCAGTGCTTATCTAAAGGACGAGCACAGCAGTTTGAGTACGCGTGATTATTTATCGTCTATTTGGGCGATGGGTCAGGGCGGTGCTGGGCTATTGAACTCAAGCTTTTATCAGCGTTACTTAGGACGCCGTGATACTTTGCGCTATGCCTTTGTCCAGCAAGTGTTAGAGCTGCCTAGCCATTATCCTGCCGCTGATGATGAGGTAATGGATGAGGATATGCAGGAATTGGTAGAGCAAATTGATACCGAGTCAGAAGAACATCGTAATGCCAATTATTAGGTTTTTACTATATCTTGAAAACCGTGAGTAGCTATTTTATAAAAATCTGTGTTGTTATATTCTATATGGCAGCACATTAACCTTTATTTAACACAGTCAATCATATCTATCGTTCTATATATCACCCAAAATATACCGTCATTTTAAGAGAATGACGTCATTCTAGATGACCTCTGTATGTCAAAACCCTCATCACCAATAACACATCATCATACGCAGGCTGGTTTTACACTGGTCGAAATCGTAGTGGTGGTGGTTATTTTGTCCATATTCGCTGGCATGATGAGCTTGTCAGTAGGTAGTAGTGAATCGCGTAAAAATCGCGCTTTTTATGAGCATCTGACTGATTCATTGAGCTACGTTAGGCTGTTGTCGGCGGAACGTATGCAGCCGATGGGTTTGAGTCTACAAGCGAATAAGCAAGGTCAAGTTACCCCCGTTATTGTCACTCTATCCAATCCTTATGTTGCTTATCAAACGGACGCTTCTACGTCTTCTAGTAGAGACAGTACACCTAAAAATTCAATGGAGCTGTCCGCTGATTTATCCAGTATGTCTAGTGCGATTGAAGATAAATTACCAACGCCAAGCTGGGAGGTTGAGTCAGAAGTTACCTTGCCTGAATTGCCTGCTGGGGTGAGCTTAAATGTGCAAAGCCTAGATGCTGGTAACGTCTCAAGTACAGGACAAACACAAGCGCTGCAACCTTGGTTTACAGATCAAACGGTACCGCAAGTATTATGGTTTGGCACAGGGCAAGCAGCGCCGGTGACCATTGACGTGCGCCATAATTCGCGTTTGGTGGGTGAAGTCATTACGATTATGCCAGATGGCAGTATGTCGATAGGGCAAGGGCAATAACTGATGATGAATAATGAGAAAGCCAAACCTACCTATATAAACCGAAAGCCAACCCTATCAAAGTATGAAAACGGATTTACCCTGATTGAAGTGATGGTTGCTCTAGCGATTTTAGCGGTCGTTGCCGTTGCTGCAAGCCGTGCCAGTAGTGCTTATCTGAGCTCAGTCGATATATTACGGACGCGCACGCTTGCACATTTTGTTGCGCAAAACGCTGCAGCTGATTTACGGATTCAAGATACGTGGCTGACTGCTAATCGCACCCAAACGATTAATGCCCAAGGTCGTGATTGGCTAGTAAAGATGACAGTCTCTGATGCTATTACACCTGCATTAAAAGAGGTGAATATCGCCGTTGCTCCTATTATAGATGGTCAGACGCGTACGGTAGTGACCGATATCAATATTATGCTAAGTAACGCTGAGCAAGATATTGGTAGTTTGGATTTGACCGACTCACACCCAAATGGAGGTAGCCTGTGAAATCGCAGCATGGATTTACCTTACTTGAACTGATGGTCGCCATGGCGATATTTGCGATGTTAGCAGTGGCAGGCTGGCAGGTATTTGATAGCGTTAATCGTGCTCGAGAACGTGCGCAATTTCATGCGGATAATTTAGCCGTTTTACAATATGCTTATTTGCAGCTACAACAAGATATGGGGCAAATCATTCCTTATCAAGCAGTAAATACTCAAAATGCTAGTACTTCCAATAACAATACGAATGATAATAGTCAAGAAAATGCGCCACAGCCTGTGCCTGAACCTTTTATGAGTTTGGATGGTGAGCATATCAGCTTTGTCCGTTTTGCTGATCCTGACCCCCGTTATCAAAGTAGTCCTAGTGTAAAGCACATCGAATATATTTTTGCTGATGAGCGCTTGATTCGCCGTCAATATACCAGTATAGGCGGAGGTAGTGATAGCATCAGTTTGGATAGTATCTTGCTTGAAGGCGTGACAGCGGGGCGCTGGCAAGCCTATTTGCCAGAAATGAGTACAGAATTCCCTAATAAAGACAGTAACAATACCAGCGCCAATACCCAATCTGGGCAAGGAGCAGCTTCAGCCAATGCTCAGCCTAAGATCGTACTATTACCAAAAGGTATTGCCATCAATTTTACTTATCAAGATATGCCGATTACTTGGCAATGGGCGCTTGCTCCTCAGCCAATACCGAATAGCAGTGCCAATAAAAATAGTGCTCCTAATAATTCTAACGGCAACGGTAATAGCAATGATAGCGATAACAACAGCAGTAGTGGCAATAACGATACCAATAATGATAGTAGTAACGGCACGAGCAATAATAATACAGCCAATGACAATGTAGACAATAATAATTCAGGGAACAAGATTTAAAATGCGCCATTTGGTCAATAATAGAGGCGATTTATGCCAAGCATGCCAGTTATGCCAATGAAAGCCGACTCTCAGCGCGGGGTAGCGCTGCTCACTATTTTGTTATTAGTGGTAAGCATTACGGTGGTCGCAGGAGCAATGCTTGCCAGCCAAAAAATTGCCATTAGACGCAGCGGTTTACTGTTTGATCAAAATCAGCTATTACAAGATATCAATGCCGGTCAGCAATTAGCCGTTACGATGATTCGTGCTGACGCTAAGCTGAATGACACCGATAGCGAGCAAGATATTTGGGCACAGCCTATACCCCCTTATACGTTGGGTATACATAGTATTGGCATTGAAATGCGTGACGAAGCCAGTCGCTTTAATATCAATAATTTATATCATAATGGAGCCGTTGATGCTGCAGCCTTAGAAGTATTCCAAAGACTTTTAACCCAATTAAATTTGGCGCCAGATATTGCCATTGCTGTCCTTGATTATCAAGATGCGGACAGCGAAGTGTATCTTGATGGCGGTGATGAAAGTACGGTTTATGCTCAGCAGTCCAATAACTCAGCGGATAAAAACTTACCCAACCAAGCATTGGTCAATATTGACCAGCTGCAAAATGTGAAGGGTGTAAATACTGAAGTATTGGCGGCGCTACGACCTTATATCACAGTCGTGCCGTATTATTTACCTATTAATATTAATACAGCAAGTCCAGTCTTGCTTGCTGCTCTGATAGACGGCGCAACCAGCCAACAGATGCAAACCGTCGTCGACCTAAGAGCAAAGCAAGTATTCGAATCTATCGATGATATATGGCTATTGCCAATGTTGAGTGCTTTAGATGATAAGCAACGAAAAGCGCTTTTACCATTATTAGCAATTGATAGCCAAGCTTTTACGGCGCTGATTACTGCGACTGATAGTGCAAATATTGGGCAAGCAAGGCAACGCTATGCAACAATCGTTATTAGCAAGACGACGACCGATGATACGGGAAATAGCAGTGTTAATAATGCTAACGGTAACAATGATAGCGCCAACAATTCTGATAACAATACTAAAAGTGCTGACAATAAAAAGCCCAAAGACGTTAAAGTGGTTTCCCAGCGCCTTTGGGCATTTCGACCGATTTTTTAACGCTTATTCTTACAGTTTAAACGCTACATAGAGAATTCTACATACTTTAACAAGCACCGATGAAAAATATCGTCTTAATCGCTTAAATGCGTTTCTTCAGTAGACTTCCAATTATAAGCGCCATAAAACAACATCTGTGCTTGGCGCGTGCAATTGTGTAGCATAAGCTGCTTTTTATCTTCAATCTCAGCCAAATCGACTTCATCGTCATGGTCTTCAGTATAAGACAGCTCTAGCCAATCAATAATCCAAGAAAAGAACATATTAACCCCAGCCTCAGCCAGTAGCCTACGATCATAGGTATTGATATGGGTAAAAGCAGGCTGGAGCGCCAAATCTTCTGCTAAGCTTTGACCATGCTTTTTGATAAGCTCATTGATGGCTTTACGTACAGCGTCTGAGCCGCCATAGCGCTCACTGACCAAAAACTGCCAGTAGCATGGCTGCTCACTGACCATATATAAAAACAGTTGAATGCTTTTAGCGATTTGACGCTCGAAGCTGCGTTTGCGCCCAATATGTAGGCTCTCACTTAAGGTTGCTAGCGTACCGCCCAACTCCTCGATGACCAAGGCGCGACCGAGTGATTCCATATCATCAAAATGGCGATAAAATGCGGTCGGTACCACACCAACTTCACGTGTTACTTGTCTGAGGCTGATAGAGCTAAAAGACTGTCCTGTCATACATAAATCAAGCACTGCATTAAAAAAAGCGTGCCGAGTTTGAAGTTTTTTTTGTTCGCGACTACTCATAATATTTCAAAATTACCAGATAGATGTCTATCATACTCATTTCATTGCAAAAATACGAATGAAATACGCTTAAATGTAGCTTTTAAACAACAGTCCCCCAATGTCCTTGCAGCTCTTGGGCTAATCGATAAGCTTCATGGTCATTCATGCCGGTTATAAAGTCTAATACATTAAGCATATTTTGATAAATGTCATCTGATAAAATGCGGTGATGCTCATCAAGATGTGGTTTTAGCAACATTAATAATCGCTGCTGCTCAAACGACATTGGCGCGCTAGGCTGATTTGTCCAAGTCAGTGGCATAAAAGCATCTAGCAAGCGATGCAGGCATTGATTGGCCATCAGCTCCATACGTACTTTACTTGGGTGATTGAATATTTTTTCACGTGCCAATTCTTTGGCTTGGGTAATACCGCTTTGGACGGTGGCATCACAATGCGCAAATAGACTGCCTTGTAATGTACCCGCTAGCATCGCATCACTATTAGTCACAAAGGCGTCGGTTACCGCATTTACTAAGCGCATCATCGCTCGTGCACGTAGTGACGCTAGATGTTGCCTGACTGACATATGAGCAGGCAAGCTGATAGTGCTAGGACGCTCACCAATGAGCTCATAAAATATAGCAGCCACCTCAGTGTAGGTAAGCATATTTAGATTGATGCCATCCTCCAAGTCTATCAGTGCGTAGCAGATATCGTCAGCGGCTTCCAATAAGTAGGCGAGGGGATGACGGGCAAAACCATCGTGTTGCTTTGAGCGCGGTAGACTTAAACATGCTGCTAATTCTTCTAATTGCGCGGCTTCACTATAAAAGCAGCCAAATTTTTGCACCTTAGTTGATGCGCTGCTTTGCTGAGTGTTTTGAGAAATATCGTTGCTATGTGTCGCCAGCCAAGGATATTTCATAAACGCCCCCAAAGTGGCGCAAGTTAAGCGCATACCGCCCAAATCAGGGTGGTGTTCATTACGAGTTAATATACGAAATCCTTGGGCATTACCCTCATAAGCCAGCAAGTCTAATTGCTCATTGCTGCTCATATTTTGCAGAACTGCTTGCCGTTCAGAGTGCATAAACCAATCACGGATGGCGTACTCTCCAGCATGACCAAAAGGCGGATTGCCGATATCATGCGCAAGACATGCCGCTTGGACAATCACACCGACATCAGCTGGCGTGACACCGTCAGGTAAACCACCTTCTAATTTATCATGGAGTTTTTCTGCTGCCATCACGCCCAAAGAGCGTCCGATACAAGAGACTTCAAGCGAATGCGTTAAGCGTGTATGAATGCCCAGTTGATTGGTCAGTGGATGTACTTGGGTTTTTTGATTCAGTTGACGAAAGGAGTGCGAAAATACCAGTCTGTCATAATCTTTATGGAAAGAGGAACGTGCGCTGTCTTGAGCGGGGGCTTTTTTATGACTGCCCAAACGCTGCGCACTAAATAGTCGCGCCCAGTGCTCAGCTGGACTGCTTGGTTTATCAAATTGAGTACTCATAAATCGTAGTCCACTATTCGTCATTATTATTTTAAACGATTTAAGCTCTTTTAAAAATTTTGGATAGGTAAAGGGTTTGTGCTTACCATACTAAAATCAAGCGCATAAAAAAGCCAGCATCGAGGCTGGCTTTTTAGTAGTGATATGCTAAGACTGTGTAAGTAAATAATTAAGCTGGAAAACTATTAAGCCATTAACCTAGCTAATTATTTCAGCACTTAAGTATTTAAAATTATACGTTAAAACGGAAATGCATCACATCGCCATCTTGCACGATATAGGTTTTACCTTCTAAGCGCGATTTACCGGCAGCAGCAGCGCCTTTTTCGCCATTGTGTTCGATAAAGTCGTCATAAGCAATTACTTCGGCACGAATAAAGCCGCGCTCAAAATCGGTATGAATCACGCCAGCTGCCTGAGGTGCCGTTGCACCCACGGCTACTGTCCATGCGCGTACTTCTTTAACGCCAGCGGTAAAGTAAGTTTGCATATCAAGCAAATCATAACCACCGCGAATGACTTGATCAAGACCGGCCTCGAGCATATCCATTTCAGCCAAGAAGTCTTTTTTATCATCTTCATCAAGCTGGGCAATCTCAGATTCGATTTGATTACATAGCGCGATAACGATAGAGTCTTCACCAGTGGCATAGTTGCGCACCGCATCTAAGTAAGGATTATTCTCAAAGCCATCCTCAGAGACGTTGGCGATATACATGGTAGGCTTAAGGGTGATTAAGCCATAACTTCTGATCAGTTTTTTCTCATCAGCATCAAGATTGGCGGCGCGTGCGGCTTGACCTTCTGCTAATAATGGTTCGACTTTTTTGAACACATCAAGCATGGCTTGTGCGTCTTTATCGCCGCCTTTGGCCTTTTTAGTTAAGTTAAAAATAGCACGCTCAACCGCTTCTAAATCTGCCAATGCCAATTCAGTATTGATGGTTTCGATATCATCAATCGGGCTGACGCGACCATCGACGTGTACAACGTTGTCATCATCAAAGCAGCGTACCACGTGAGCAATCGCATCGGTCTCACGGATATTGGCTAAGAACTGGTTGCCCATGCCTTCGCCTTTTGACGCACCAGCGACCAAACCTGCGATATCAACAAACTCCATCGTCGTTGGTAATACGCGCTCAGGATTGACGATGTCAGCCAGTTTTTTAAGGCGCAGATCTGGCACTGGCACAATACCAGTGTTGGGATCTTTGGTACAAAATGGAAAGTTTTCAGCGGCAATACCCGCTTTGGTCAAGGCGTTAAACAGGGTGGATTTACCCACGTTTGGTAGGCCGACGATGCCGCAATTAAAACCCATAGTAGTCTCTCAATATAGTAATAGAATCAATTAGCTTAAAACTTAATGAAATGTGAAATCAAAATTGGGCGTATTGTAGCAAATTTAACCCAATATGGGTGAGGTTGTTATGCTAGATACTTGGATTTTCACCACTCATTATCAACCACGTTTAGTGCTTTCATTATTATGCTAAGCTACTATCTGTAAATCATAATCAAAGCCGTTTAGCTATCATCAATAGTTGAGTAACAGCATAACATTTCATTCCGATATCTAGACCCATGCGTACAGATTAAACGCCTGTTTATCTCATTTATTCCGTATGCTAATAATAAACTGCGCTACAAACAATATCAAAGGCAATCGCTCATAATGACCACCACAATTTTTGCTACGCACCATTATAATTATCCGCAAAATTTTATCGAGATGAAGCCAAAGCTTACGCGTCTTGAACAGGCGATTAAGAAGCTCGAAGCCAATTTGATGGATGCTGATGCTGAGGTGTTAGAGCAAAGGCTTGCCAGTCATTTAGGGCTACAAGTTGATTATGCCAGTGAGCTCAACCCCAACCAACTCTTAGCCGCTACAACTATTGAGGGCAAGGTGTTGGTCATTGCTGGTGCAGGCTCCGGTAAAACCAAAACTCTGACGTATAGAACCAGCTATCTGATAGAAAATGGTGTGTCGCCTAAAGAGATTTTACTATTAACCTTTACCCGTAAGGCGGCCAATGAAATCAAAAGTCGCGCCAAGTCACTGCTGGCAAGCACATTATCTGTTGATAAATGGTCTAATGAGGATTTAGCCAAGGATAAGCTGCCAACTAATAAGGCGCTAAACGATATCACTAGCGGCACATTCCATTCCTTTTGCAATATGTTATTGCGCCAATATTCAGGGCTGCTTGGTATCAATCCGCGCTTTACTATTTTAGATACGGGCGATAGTGAGGATGCTATCGATTTGATTCATAAAGAAAAAAAGTATCCGATAAAAATAACCAAGCAAGCATTTCCACGCAAAAAAACCTTGCAAAATATCTTTTCAACCTCTAGAAATCGGCGCATTCATATCCGTGATTTGATTGAAAGCAGCTATCCTGATATCGCTGTGCACATTCCAACTATTGAGCAATTGGCGGTTGATTTTCATGAGTATAAGCGCGCCAATCATTTATACGATTTTGATGACATTATTAGTCAAGTAGTACGTCATTTAAAGAGCAATGACACCTTTCGGCAGCTGCTACAAAATCAATATCGTTACATTATGGTGGATGAATATCAAGACACCAATATCCCGCAAAAAGAGTTGATTGACCTCATTTGTGCACCTGCGTCGGTGTCGCTGATGGTCGTTGGGGATGACAA
>NZ_NEXU01000068.1:0-26846 GCF_002224105.1 Psychrobacter sp. DAB_AL32B
TTGTTTAAAGGGGTGGGGGCAGTCACTGCAACGCGATTGACTCAAGCAATCAATGCCGATAATAACTCTTTTGAGCCGTTGATGATGGCAAATTTTGCCAAAAAAAGTACCCAACTTGAGCCGTTGTATAAAATGCTGAGCAAAGCCAGTGAAGCAGAATCTGTCGAAATCATTATCGAGCTGGTTCTTGAGTTTTATATGCCAGTTTTAAAAATTAATGAAGACAATTGGCGTGAGCGTAGTGAGGATTTTCGCGTCCTTAAAAATTTAGCCACAGAGCATGATAGCCTTGATAAGTTTTTAGAAAATCTGGCGCTTGATCCACCTAATGATTCGGTTGCTACCGCAGGCGATCCTGAGCAAGGAGAGGAAAGTACTGATAAGGTAACTATCTCTACCATTCATAGTGCGAAAGGGCTGGAGTGGCCGGTGGTATTTGTCAATTCATTGGTCGATGGTATGACCCCGCATTACCGCTCACTAAGTGATTTTGAAGAGTTGGAAGAGGAGCGTAAGCTGTTTTATGTTGCCTGTAGTCGCGCTAAGAATAGATTGTTTTTAACGGCGCCAGATTACTTCTCAAGCTATTCAGGGTATTTCGATAAAGTGTCACGGTTTATCGCTGAGTTACCTGCTGATAAGGTAATGGTCGAAACTACTAAAAAACCTATAGATGAGAGTGACGATCCGGTTTGGTGGTGAGTGGTTTTTCATATTCATAACGATGATATTTGGAGGCAGCAGGTTTTGTATAAGCAAATAGCTAAAGTTTTATTAGTCCCAATTATTGCTTCAGTCAGTGGTTTATCTGCTTTAGCTGCTGAGGATTGCATACCGCCAAAGAGTAACTATAGTAATACTCAATGTACTGATGATGCTCAGTTATTTGTTGCTTATGATGACGATTATCGTCCACAAGCGCTACTCAATAAACAAGGTAAAGTAACAGCCAGTCTCAAAGCTTTTGATAAAGTTCAGGCGTGGTTATATAGTGATGGCTTTATGCCTGTTTTAAAGAACGACAAAGTCGGCTATATCAATGCGCAAGGTAAACTGGTTGTACCTACTATTTATGATAATTTAATCGGCCCTGATGACAAATATAATGAGGTTTGGGCGAACCCTGTTTATCAAGGTAAAATTGTCGTTGGTAAAGATGGTGCATATGGTGTAATCGATACTAGCAATAAAGTTATTCTCAGTTTTGAAAATAACTACGTCATGATTGATCCTTTCAGCAATGATAGGGCGCCTGTTTATGACTTTAATACTGAATTATGGGGTCTTATAGACACTAACGGTAAAGAATTTGTTGCCCCGCAATACGACGGTCTGGATGGTCATTTGGGTGGACACTATGGTTTTCATGAAGGCCTGCTCGGTGTAATTAAAGATGATAAATGGGGGTTTGTTACCAAGACGGGAGCTGTTGCTGTTCCTTTAATTTATGATGAAATCAGACCTTTTAGTGAGCAGCTCGCTGGCGTGCGCAAAGGTAAGAGTTGGGGCTTCATAGATGGTGCCAATAGAACTGTCATTCCTTTCAAGTTCTCGGACGATAAAGTACAGAGGATGAGTGTTACTTCTTTTGGCGCAACGTATTTCAATTTTAATAATGGTACGGCACAGATAGAAGAGAAAAATGATGGTACGTCTGTCTGTATTAATAAGTTAGGTAAAATAGTGGCTTGTAGTGAATGGTGATTATTTAAGTTTAAGGAGTTAAGAACAGAAAAAACCGTGTTTTGATACAATACGGATTTTTCTCAAGACAATTATGATAATAGCTATGAGCTGAGTATCTAATAAATGATAGATATCTAAGCATCAGCTTCAATGTTAATTATTGGTTCTTCAACGGTATTGACCACTCTTGACTCGACGTATGAGCTGCGATAAGAATGGTCGGTAGTGATGGGGTAAATCTGTAAACGTTCCAGCTCTGCCAATAAATCTTGAATGACTTCCTGTTTATGGGTTATAAAGGTAGAGGCAAAGCAACGCCAGAATTTCCAGCCAGCACGCTCAAGAATACGCTGGCGTTGCATATCGCTTTCCCATTTATCAGGTCCATGATATTTATCGCCATCACATTCGATAGCTAAGCTATTGTCCTCTTCACCTTCTACAACCATATCAATTCGGTATGCACCTGCTTTAACTTGCGGAATGACTCGATAGCCTCTTTCAATGAGAATGTCGAAGACCTCTCTTTCAAAAGGAGATTCACACTTATCACGTAAATCAGCAACTTGCTCTTCATCTTGCATAAACGGCGCTTGAAAGTGTTTGATGAGTTCTGCTCGGTAGTGATCAGCTTGGCTAAGTTCGTCCAGCTCGATGCTACGTACCAAGTACATTCTATCGCGCGCTCTTGATGCGGCAACATTCATGCGCTGGGCGAAAGTCTCTCTCGTTTGCGCATGCGCTGCTCCTGGTGCAACGACCAGTGACAAAAACATGATATCGCGTTCTTTACCTTGAAAGGTTCTAGCATCACCGCAAGCAATATCAAAAGCAGTCATGACAGTCTCATCCAATTCTTTATTGAGTAACTCCATAATATTATGCGCTTGCTTATTACCTAATAACGAAACGACACCGATGGTTTTATCTTTATAAGCTGGGTCGGACGTAATCGTTTTTATTTCATCGACGATAAATCTAACTTCTGAAGGGTTAATATCTGCTTTACGATAGCCATCAGCGATATACACATCAATCAACGGAGGGTCTAAGCGTTCTGAAGGTTTCGCTTTACGTAAGGGTATGAGTTCGTGATTATAAAATTCACGTTTTGAGAACTCGATAATAGGCGCAACACTACGAAAATGTTCTTTCAACATGACGGTGCTATCAGCAAATACGACTTTAAATAAGTCATATATTGAGCGATCAGGTGACATTTGTGAGCGATATACAGGCACTTGATTGCTCAGATATTGCGCCATGAGATTACGAATTTTTTCGATATCGAGACCAACACCTTCTGGTGAAACCTGCTTATCGTCACCAACGATTAAAACTTTTTTCGCTCTCATGATGGCTGGTAATGCTGTCAAATCAGATTGAGACGCTTCATCAATGATCACTAAGTCAAAGCTCCCAAATTCTGCTGGCAAGGACTCAGAAATACGATAATGTGGCATAATCCAACAGGGGATGGCAGCACTTGCGCCAGCAGAAGCCTCACGCGCTTCTCGCCGATAATAATGGGCGCCTTTACCTGTTCCTTTACCAATACGCATAATAGCAGAGCGGTATTTTTCTAAAGAAGCTCTAACGTTTGGCGTCGCATTCTCTGCGACTTTTAGCCAAGCTCTTTTGGTGATAGCTTCTTGATAGAATCTTGCTAAATCTGACTCTAAGTGGCTACGAGTTTTGGTTAGATCAACCAACTCTCTACGACCATCTATGCTGTCTATAAAGCTCTTTAATCTATTAAGACGCCAAATTTGCTGCCAATTATCAGGCAACAAGTTATCAGATAACAACTTATCTTGAGTTTCAACACAAGGCTGACAACGCAATTGTTCCGCCCAGAGCGGCGCACCATTTTTTTCAATAATCTCTGTGATGGCAGCGACAGTCTCTAAGTCTGTTGCAAGGTTATTCACTCGCTGTAGCTCATTTAGCAGATTTTCCCACGTTGTCTGTAATGCAGCATCAGACAACATCTGACTGCCAATTTGTTGCTCTAGAAAGGTAATTATTTTTTCACTAATGGCACCATTACAGTCTGCAAGCTCGTTAAGTAATGACTCTTTTAGTAACAGGCTCTTCACCAGGCTATGTCTTTTTAAATGTTGGTCAAGAGTATTTTTAATCTCAGCTAAAATATTTTTATTGTAATGCGCTTTAGAAAGAATATCCCAATCTAAAAATATAGCGTTTAGAGCTTGTTTGATATTGTGCTGTAGGTTTCTGCTATTAATAATGTTTTCATATAAATAAACGGCTGAATTTAACTTCGATAAGTTATCAGGCACGACTTCAAATATAGGTAAGGAGATATTATTCGACAATGCATTCCATCTCACAATAAGCTCTTGTGACTTTTTCCTAAACGCTATAAAGCTCGATATATATTGCCAATCCTCTACGCTTGCGGGTGGTGTTGAGACTATCATAATAGCTTCAAGGTTTTTCTTTTCGACCGACTTACCAAAAATCCCAGCTATACCGAATGGTTTCTTACCTTCAGATAGGTTTTTGACCGCACTAACAAGTTCTGGGTTTTTATCCAAGTCATCAGCCATTGTGATGGGTTTGGTTAAATAAGCCGTTCTATCGTTAAAAGCTGATTTAATCTCATCGTTAAGGATGTTTAGATGTTGAATAATATCTTGCTTCGTTTGGTCATCTAAGTGCTGCTGAATATTAGTTGTCCATTCCTGTCCAACCGCTTCAGTTTTTTGCAGAAGATCAATTAGATGGGAGGTATTAGAAGCAGCTTCGTGAGCAATGCTTATAGTGCTAGCACTGTCGTTTACTAAGCTTGGAATCTCACCTTGCTGTTCTGCTTTTTTTAATTCATTGGTATAAATCAAATCTTGGTGCAGTTGCTTTATCGTATTAATAGGCGGCATGTCGGCAACAGCAGGGATTTTTTTATTAAGATAATCCAAGTCAATGCCGAGCTTTATTCTTGCTTTTTTTAGCTCAGTAATATCGGCATGAGTAAATTGAGGCTTAAAAGTATCTTCTATGCCTAATGTATCGGGGAAGCTTTCGATCAGCTGCCTGTTTTGAGCAACCTCAGTTGCTGCGTCTATTGGTTTAATCGTTTCGCTATCCAGTACGATATCATCAAGATTTAACCGTGCCCAAGCCGTAATATTATTATCAGTGCTGGCCAACTGGGCATGAACGGTATCAACTTGATTATCTAGCATGACGATTTCTTTTTTGTAGACCTCGCGATTGATACTTGCAACTTCACTCGATATTTTCTTAATGGTATATTCAAACTGCTTTAACCCTTCATTTTCACTGGTCAATAGACTAACCGCTAGTGGTCGAATAGATTCAGGCAGTTGCTCTTGCAATACTTTTAAAGCAGGGTCTTTCATTGAGGTGACCAAAACTCGCTTGCCCAGTGCTAAGTAATGACAAATAACATTGGCAATGGTATGCGTCTTACCTGTACCAGGAGGACCTTGAACGACCACACCATCGTGGACATCCAGTTGTTGTATGATTTGCACCTGCTCATTATTGAATGCTTTGGGGAAATATAACTCCGCTGGAGTGCCTACGTAGTTATCACTGCCATTCACCATGGATAGACCGCGATAAGCAGGTAGTATTATCTCTTTATTTTCTGTAGCAGGTTCCGTCAAGATGGCGGTCAAAGCGCTTGGTAAGTAAATGTCGTCACTGTTTTCGAGTTTGACCGCGAACTTAGCTAAATCTTGCAAAAATATATTATTACTTCTAGGGCGCGCCATAATCACCCATGTATCAGTGACGATAAGATTATTCTGAGGCTTAGGTATTTTTCGCTCACCTATAACCGTATTGTCAGGCCAATACACTCCAGAAGAATCAAGCAACGTCACCGCTGATTTTAAGATAGGCTCATAGCTACTGGGCAAAAAAGGATTTAATAAAACATCCTCTGACTCATAAAACTGTTTACAGTCTTCTAATAGTTTAGCCAAACCTTGATTCTCATCCATAGAAAAAGGTTCGGTTTCAAATGTGGGAGGCGTTAGGCTAGGCTTTATGAGTAAAGCCATTGTTTTTTGATCTAATGCTATCTCGATAGTCTGGGTTAGTAATGGATATTTTATTTGCTCGCTGTTTTGTTCATTATCAGTATTTTGTCGTATGGCAATACCCACACCCCAAACCAGCTCAAGCGATTCGTCAGCCAAATTACCTTGCAGCATTTGATTGAGTTTAAATAGCTTTGCATATAAAGCAATACTTTGGCGTACGAGTTTTTCTTCTATCAACCAAGGTTTCCAAATGTTGTCGATATAACTTTTAAACTCATTTTGCAGTATGTCTCTATCAGGAAAATCTTTTAGATAAATTTCTGTGGTTAATGAGTCATCTTCTAGAGATAGTTGCTCATCTTGATGGTCATCCTTAACTTCAAATGGGGTAAATGCTTCTTCATAAGCCCTAACGCTATTACCTGCTGGCTGCTGTACATTTATTTTTGCTTTCAATAAAGGTTGGTCACTGAACTTTGTTGGCATATCTAACCAGCTTGCTAATAGCGCGCCGCTAGATTGTGGGGCAGAGTTTTCACGTAAGCGCTCTAAACGTAGCCAAACTTCATTAGACTCATCATCTGTGATATTGAGACTAATACCTGGTAAACCTATCACTTGCTCCTCAGTACAATTGAAATCGTTATGTTTAACGAAGTCCTGAGTAGGAGTCTTTTTCATCAAAGCGCACTGCTTAATGAATTCAAGCTGAGAGGCCAGTCTTTTTACGTAAATACTCATTTATTAACTCTTCCAAATCATTAAAAATTAGCCCTGAAATCACTGACATTTCTTAGGTGTTATTTATAAGGTGCTTAAATCATAAAGTACTTAGATTACTGCTCATTCATAAACTAAAAACAAAAACCAAACTATAGCACAGAAATTAATAGTAATAAGTCGCATCTAGTCTTTTTAGAAATGAGGGCTAATCATCGCTATTCTTAGTATTGATGATTTATGAGTTATTAAACATATGATTCTATTTCAGCTAATTTTTCTCACTATTCCTTGCAAAAATACCTTATAGAAAAGTGCATAACTAAAAGTATTGAATAGCAAAAATATTTATTAGATAAGGGTTTAATATTTGGCTCAATGCGTTACTATTACTACCTTATTTATTAAAGCCTTATATTCGACACTCGTATTAAGACCATAAGAAAAGGATAGGTTATGCGCTATGAAGTTATCGTGATCGGTGCAGGTATGGTTGGCACATCAGTTGCTTGGCATCTACAAAAAAACAACGCTCAAGTTTTACTTTTAGATAAAAAACTACCGGGCTCAGAAACTTCATATGGTAATGCTGGATTGATTCAGCGAGAGGCGATTCATACGCATCCGTTTCCGCGCCAGCTGACTGAAATGATACGCGTATTGCCTAACCAAGGTACTGATATCCGCTATCGAATACCGGCGATTTTGCGCTACCATCAGGCGCTATTGCAGTATTGGAAATACTCTACGCCCGCGTCAGTTAAAAAAATAGAAAGCGAGTGGCAAACCCTGATTGAGCATTGCACCAGCGAACACCAAACCATGATCACCGCAGCAAACGCTGAGGATTTGATCAGCCGGAAAGGCTGGTTGCAGCTACATCGTTCTGAAGAGACTCTGAAAGTAGCTATTGCTGCCGCCATCAAAGACCGTGATCAGGGCGTTGAGCACAATGTATTGACAATAGAAGAATTAAAAGCAATGGAACCTAGCGCCAATTTTGAAGGCTTTGTTGGCGCGATTCATTGGTTAAACTCTTGGCAAGTATCAAACCCAAGCTCATTGGTCAAAGCTTATGCAAAAAACTTCCAAGAGATGGATGGTACGATTAAAGAGAGTAGCGTAAAGGAAGTTTTGCAAGACGAAAACGGTTGGAAAGTCATCACAGATACTGATACTTTTTATAGTGACAAGTTGGTTATTGCTGCCGGACCTTGGTCTAATGATTTGATCAAACCACTTGGCTATAATCTTCCGTTATTCCCGATGCGTGGCTACCATCAGCACTTTAAAGTGACAGAGAAAAACACGATCAATCACAGTATGTTTGATATGGATAAAGGTTTTGTCATGGGACCGATGCAGCAAGGCATCCGCATTACGACGGGTGCTGAGATGACCACGATGGATGCGCCAAAGAACTTTGGACAATTGAAAACGGTACTAAAGCTTGCTCGAAAAATATTGCCACTAGAAGATGCCGTTGAGAGTGAGGCATGGGCAGGATCACGTCCTTGTATGCCTGATATGAAGCCGGTCATTGGTCCTGCGGTTGCTCACGATAATTTATGGTTCGCATTTGGTCACAGCCACCAAGGCTTCACTTTAGGGCCTATGACAGGTCGTCTCGTTGAAGAGATGATTCATGATAAGCCAGTATTGGTCGATGTCGAGCCATTTAGCGCTCAACGTTTTTCTAGCTAATTGTTTAAAGGGAATAATCTATGCAAAAGCTCCATAGTAGTCAGCGTATGAGTAAAATTGTTGTTCATAATCAGACCATTTATCTATCTGGTCAAGTTGGCAACGCTGAGGATGACATCAAAGCCCAAACTCTAACTTGCCTAGAGAAAATCGAAAGCTTGCTACAAGAAGTAGGCAGCGATAAATCAAAACTGCTGTCAGCGACAGTATGGGTGAAAAGTATGTCTGATTTTGCCGCGATGAATGAAGTATGGGATAAGTGGTTTGAAGGCGTACAACCACCAGCCCGCGCTTGCGGTGAATCGGCATTGGCGCGTCCTGAATTGCTGGTAGAAATCATAGTAATAGCTGCTGAATAACTTACTTAATTTGATATTTAAATAAAGGTAAAAGGGCGTGATATCGATATCACGCCCTTTTCTGTAAGCTATTCGTGTTAATTAGTTTATAATCAATATAATTTAAAAAAATGCAGTTCTACGGGTATAAACGCCTCCGAGTCTTAGAAGAGGGGCGTTTTTGCTAAGGAAATATATTAACAGCTGTGTTTGCTTTATTTGGACTGACGATATCGTTATTTAACGAGCAATAAAAAAGGGTGACAAGTTATGATTAATACCAAAATATATAAATCGATTTATGTGTTAGCAGAAAACCTATTAGAAGCTGACAGTAAAAACGATCAAAAGACATTTGATTCGCTTTATGCGCAGCTAAAAGATCTTTGTATTGAAAATGAGAAGAGTGATAAAGATCACCCTGAACAATGGGAGACATTGGCTGACTTCACTGAAGATTTAGAAGAGGCGCTGGTTATCTATCAGAAAACCTTAGACAAAGCCGCTGCGATTAATTCAAAAGACCATCTGTCATCGATTGCATTTTCTATGGCCGAACTACAACTTGAATTGGGTCAAACTGATGCAGCTATTAAGAGTCTACAAAACGCCAAAATAAGCGCCAATAAAATTGAAGATAGAGAATTCAAAGTTGAGATAAATGAACTGCTTGCTACCTTAGTACCTGAAGTACCCGAGTAAATCTCAGACCTTACCGTTCGTTCCTCTAGTTATTTTTATGATTGATAAGGACTGTATTGGCTTAAACACCATACTAAAGGCATCTTTTTGTGACTTTAGTTTTGTAACTTTAGTATGGTGATATAAGCTTTAACGTCCTGTCCATACCGCATGGCGCTTTTCGATAAAGGCGTCAATGCCTTCACTTACATCATCCGCCATCATATTGCAGGTCATTACCTCGCTAGCATATTCATAAGCATCTGCTAATTCCATATCTAACTGTTTATAAAACATATTTTTACCTGTTCTAACTGCGACCGAAGATTTGGCAGTAATAGCATCTATCAAAGATTGCAGGGTCGCATCTAATTGCTCAGCTGTCGCCACACGATTGATCAATCCTTGCTGCAATGCAGTATATGCATCGATAAATTCACCGGTAATCAGCATCTCAAATGCTTGCTTGCGAGGTAAGTTGCGACTGACAGCGACAGCAGGCGTGGAGCAAAATAGCCCAACATTTATGCCAGAAGTGGCAAACTTAGTGTCATCAGAGGCAATGGCCAAATCACAGGCTGCCACCAACTGACAACCAGCAGCGGTAGCGATGCCTTGCACTTTTGCGATAACCACTTGCGGCATCTGATTGATAGTTAGCATCATTTGACTGCATTGCTGGAATAGTGCGCGCTGGAAAGCCTCATCTGCATTGGCGCGCATCTCTTTTAGGTTATGACCAGCACAAAACGCCTTACCGTTTGCTGCAATGATTACAACTTGAATATTATTATCTTGGGCAATGCTGTCCAGTTCGGTTTGCATCGCAGAAAGCAACTCAACGGATAGGGCGTTGAATTGCTTTGGTCGGTTTAGTGTGAGGGTAACGACGCTGCTTAAGTCTTTATTACTTTCTCTAATAACCAAAGGCTCGTTGATGTCTACCGTTGAAGTGAGTACGGTTTTATTTGGGTTAAATTCTGTCATTTATCTTCCTTGATAAAAAGAGGTTAATTATAAACTCAGCTCTAAGAGATACTATTAGTAGTCATTTGAATGATAGCATGCTTTAATGAAACCCAAAAATGACTATAAAATTACAATGAATAGCTAGGTATGAACTAGGTTTGCTGATAGTTAACAAAAGCTTCAAAGGACTGCTCTTTATCTCATGCTTTGACCCAATCTGATTGCCGCAGCAACATTGGCAGCGGTGGTTTCAATATTGCGATAAGCGTTTTTAAAGACGTTATCGATCGTATCTAGCTTTTGGATACTGGGCATGACGACGTCGAATTGGCTGGTCTGAGCAGGTTTTAGCCCATCAACGCTGCCGCAAATAGCAATAACTGGAGTATGATTGGCTTTGGCAAGCAGGCTGATACCGCCAGCGACTTTACCCATGGCGGTTTGCGCGTCAAGTTTACCTTCGCCAGTGATAACAAGATCCGCATTAGCAATGTGCTGCGATAAGTTAGCAACCTCGGCAACAGTATCAAAGCCTGACTTCAACTGGGCGTTGTAAAAGGTCATTAACGCATAGCCAAGTCCACCAGCTGCGCCTGCTCCCGCTATCTCTTGATAATTCTGATAGCCATGCTGCTCGCATACACTAGCAAAGTGACTTAATGCCTTATCTAAGTTAGCAACTTGTTGCGGACTGGCACCTTTTTGAGGGCCAAATACCGCACTGGCACCCAACTCGCCGCATAGAGGATTGGTCACATCACAAGCGACCTCAAATACTGTCTCTAAAACGCTGGCATGAAAGCTTGTCGCATCTAATCGCTGTAAATTGGCAAGCTCGCCGCCACCTTGGGATAGCTTATTTCCATCACTATCATGAAACGTCATACCAAGTGCCATTAGCATACCAAGCCCCGCGTCATTGGTGGCACTACCACCGAGACCGATAATAATACGCTTGACGCCTTCCTCTAGAGCATCTGCAATCAGCTCACCGACGCCATAGCTGCTGGCAATGACAGGATTGCGCTCTGCCACAGCCAATAGATGTAAGCCGCAAGCTTGGGCGATTTCGATGACAGCGGTCGCATCAGGCAATAATAAATATTTTGCGCTAATGAGTCGCATCAAGGGGTCATGGACACGCACTTCTTTCCAGCGCCCACCCAATACATAGGACAACACCGCAGATGTGCCTTCGCCGCCATCTGCCATAGGCAGTAGCTTATAGTCAGCGTCAGGAAATACTTGACTAAATCCAGCTTGGATAGCGTGGCAAACATCCAATGCCTCTAAGCTTTCTTTAAACGAGTCGGGGGCGATTAAAATCTTCATGGCTTTCTCTTTAAATATCTCTTTGAATCTTTTTTTAATAACTTAACTAAGGCGTTATATAAATACCAAGGTTAATAACCAGATAAAGATGATGCTTGTATTGCTATCACAATAGCGACACCCATTTTTTCAAAGACTAGGCTGATAATCGTACCAAATATAATAACTAAACCAATATAACCCAAGATACTATTAAAGTAATCAAAGCCATTAGAGATCGCCTTAGCGACGGTATTAAGTGGTATTTGATAAAATAGTGTTACCAAAAAGCTGATAATGTTAAAACTTAAAAATATGCTACCTTAACTTTGCGGTGGCAAAAACCACATACTATCAGAGTATGTGGTTTTTGTTTTGCATGTATCAACATCTGGATGGTCGGCTTTGGACGCAAATTGCGGAAAAAGACATTGATGATTGGTGCAATGATTTTGCCCACTTTACGCCAAACAATGGCGAGAGTTTGCAGCAGTTATTTGAGCATATTGAAGGGTGGTTGAATACGAGAAGCATTGAACGAGCTTGTGAGAGAGACAGGACGCCAATATTAGTTGTTGGTCATGCAGGCTGGATTAACGCGGTCAAAATTCTTGCCGCTAGCCAGGATATACCAAAGTTAACCGCTGAATGGCCGCGTTCTATAAATTATCAATTATGTAATCGACTAGATTTTTAGCCAAGCTTATCTTTAAGCTAACTTATCAAATCGAGCTTTATTGTCTTGTGCTGTATTAGAGTCAAAGCTGACATATATGCCTTCATTATCTAATGTAGCATACCAATGGTCATCGTTACTGCTAGTCAATATCTGGAAATACTTATTATTGACGATTCTACCGACAGTATAAACCTCGCCCTCTAAGTACACATCATTACCTTGAATACATTTTAATTTATCACCGGTATTTATCATATTATCCTGTCATATCTGTGGCTAAGTATAGACAGAATATCAATTCAGCGGATCGTATTAAAGACGACTTTATGGGTAGTATTTTATTATTAAGTATCAGTCGTATAGGTGATGTGTTACTTGTTATTGCTAAAATTTATTATTATAGGTTGCGGTGAACAATTAAGGTAAAAATCTAGCGGAAGTAAGCATTCTCAGCCACCTATCTTAAAGTAGGTATTCAAGCTCATCTTATGAGCGTGAATATAGCTGCTAATACAAAAAAGCCAGCAACATGACGTTACTGGCTTTTTGTATAGACTGAACTCAGATATTCTAAAAATTACTCTTCAGAATAGTCTTCGTTTTCGTCTGCTACATCTTCTTCTACAGCTTGCTCTTCTTTGTCGCCATCTTCAGAAAGAATGGTAACTAGAATAGTAGCGGTAACGTCATGATGTAGTTGAATATCAACATTATATTCGCCAACTTGACGTAAAGTGCCTTCAGGAAGCTTGATTTCAGCACGGTCAACTTCTAGACCTGAGTTAGTCAATGCTTCAGCGATATCGCGAGTACCGATAGAGCCGAATAGCTTGCCTTCGTCGCCTGATTTAGCGCGCATGATAACATTAACGTCAGTTAATGCATCAGCACGTTCTTGAGCAACGCTTACTTCTTTAGCTTCTTCAGCTTCAAGCTCAGCACGACGTGCTTCGAACTTTTCAATGTTAGCTGCGTTAGCAGGTAGTGCTTTACCCAAAGGGATAAGAAAGTTACGTCCGTAACCTGGTTTCACATCGACAGTTTCACCGAGTTTACCAAGGTTGACGATACGCTGTAACAAAATAATTTGCATGAGTCATTCCTAGTTAACGGTTAAATTACTGATGGTTGTCAGTATACGGAAGTAGCGATAAATAACGAGCTTGCTTGATAGCAGTAGCTAGTTGACGCTGATATTTAGTAGAGGTACCGGTAATGCGGCTTGGTACGATTTTACCATTATCACTGATGTACTGTTTTAGCAATTCAACATCTTTATAATCGATGTGAGTGATGCCTTCAGCAGTGAAACGGCAGAATTTGCGACGGCGATAGAAACGTGCCATGAGTATTCTCCTTTAATTAGTCATCACTGTTGTTGTCGTTGTCGTCATTATCATCACGATCTGGACGACGAGTAGTTGCTTTGCGTGCGCGTTTTTCATCGGCATTCTTGGCTAACTGCGACTCTTCAGTGACAGCGTCGTCACGGCGCATAACTAGACTACGAATGATCGCGTCGTTATAACGGAATAATTCTTCAAGTTCAGCTAAAGTCTCACCGTTAGTTTCAATGTTGAAAAGAACGTAATGAGCTTTGTGAATCTTGTTAATTGGGTAAGCCAGTTGACGACGACCCCAATCTTCTAGACGATGGATGGTGCCGTTGTTGTCTTGAACTAACTTGATATAGCGTTCAACCATGCCGACCACTTGGTCGCTTTGGTCTGGGTGTACAAGTAACACCAGTTCGTAATGTCGCATTATGACTCCTTACGGATTAGTAGCTATTAACCCTATGTTAATAGCAAGGAGATTTATAAGGTAAGCTAAAATCCTAGCCATTATTATAAAAAATAACAGAGAATAAGCTTAGTTTATAAAGCGCCGTATTATAACAGTAGTCACTGATGAACACAAAGGTTAATCAATGCGCCGCTGTTAATAAAAATTATTAATTGAAAATATTGTTCTTTTATCAATAAAAAAGCAACGCTAATACGCTGCTTTTTATCACAACCATAAGAGGTATTAATAACCAACAAAAGGGTTATTTTATTTTAGGCTCTTTTACTAATTGACTGCTGTCAGCTTTAACCACTAAGGTTTTCGCCAATTTATCATGCCAACCGATATTTTCAGGGCTTTTAGAGGCCATATAATAATGAATACCAATGATGACAAAACCTAAAAAGCTGGTAAAAGAGAACAGTAAATTATAAATTATAAATAGCAGCAAGGTACGCATGCCGATAAGCTTTAAAAACGATGGCAGACGATGAGTGGTTTGATCGACTACACGGATACCCGTAATCAGCTTACCCAGTGATTGACCACGCAAGGTGATAAACAGCAGTTGCAAGGCAAACAAACCGAAGACCATGACTTGCGATATCATCAAGGTGCTACTAGGAATGCTCTCCATTAGGGTCATTGAATACTGATAAGCGGTATCCATATCCTGGATGTTTTGAAACTTAGTATAATCCACATCCAGTTTCGTCAATGCCATGACTAGCGGAAAAATCGCTAATAGATACAGTAAAGCATTAAGCGCCGTCGCCAATACCCGTGACATGATAGGCGCAAGCACCACATTACCGACTACTTTATCTGTAGCTGAAGTAGCCTTGGTCGCGTTAGACTTATTTAATGACACATTGCTATTCGGCGTATATTGACGATTGGTCGTCATATCACTTTTGGTGTTTTTAGCGTTATCTTTTAGACGTTCAGGCTTGCCATATAGGCGATCTAGCGATACTGATTTGTCATCTTGACCATTGCTTGCGTCAGCATCCTCTGGGAACACAGTGACGTTATTAATAATAGAATCATTAACAGCCGGTGTCGCTATATGAGCAGGACGGTAGAACGTTTGATTATTGGTTAAATTACCAACGCGTTGCCACTGATCTAAGCCTTCGTGCCAGATCAAATCATCTAGTTGTACTTCACCAGAGGTGAGCATGATATTGAGCTGATCCAAGGTGTATGGACCGGCTTGTACGTTATTTCGAGCAAGGAAAATTTGCATAATTGCCTGCATAGTTAGTCATGTCTTAAGTCACTATCTTTAAATGACTATTTTTAAGTCACTATTTGTCATACATTATATTAGGGTCTATTTGAAAAAATCAAATAGACCCTAATCTGTGTATCTTAAATGACGGTGTGAATTAACGTTGTGACGTAACGTTACAGCTTACTTTACTTCTTCGCCTGCTAAGAAGAACCAAGTATCTAATACTGAGTCAGGGTTCAATGACACTGAGCTGATACCTTGCTCCATGAGCCAGTAAGCAAGATCTGGATGATCTGATGGACCTTGACCACAGATACCGACGTATTTGTCTGCTTTACGGCAAGCATCGATTGCCATAGACAACAGCTTTTTAACCGCAGGATCACGCTCATCAAATAGATGTGAGACGATACCTGAGTCACGATCAAGACCAAGTGTTAGCTGAGTCAAATCGTTTGAACCGATTGAGAAACCATCAAAGTGCTCTAGGAACTCTTCTGCAAGTAAGCAGTTGGTTGGTAGTTCACACATCATGATAATGCGTAGACCGTTTTCACCACGTTTTAGACCATTTTTCTCAAGTAATTCGATAACTTGTTTCGCTTCGCCAACCGTACGGACGAATGGAATCATAATCTCGACGTTGGTTAAGCCCATCTCATCACGTACGCGCTTTAGTGCTTTACACTCAAGCTCAAAGCAGTCACGGAAGTTATCAGACACGTAGCGGCTAGCACCACGGAAACCAAGCATTGGGTTTTCTTCTGATGGCTCGTATAATTTACCACCAAGCAAGTTAGCATATTCGTTTGATTTGAAATCTGACATACGAACGATAACCGGCTGATCCATAAAAGCAACCGCTAGGGTTGATATACCTTCAACCAATTTATCAACATAGAAATCAATAGGAGAAGCATAACCAGCAATACGCTCATTAATCGCTTGTGAGATTTCACGTGGCAAGCTGTTCATGTTTAGCAATGCTTTTGGATGCACACCAATCATACGGTTGATGATAAACTCAAGACGCGCAAGACCGATACCTTCGTTTGGCATTTGAGTGAATGAGAAGGCGCGATCTGGGTTACCAACGTTCATCATTACTTTGAATGCAAGCTCTGGCATAGACTCAACAGAGTTAGTTTTTACTTCAAAATCAAGCTGACCTTCGTAGATAAAGCCTGTGTCACCTTCAGCACAAGAAGCGGTAACGTCTTGACCGTCAACCAATAGTTCTGTGGCATTACCACAACCAACAATCGCTGGTACGCCGAGCTCACGAGCAATAATCGCCGCGTGACAGGTACGACCACCACGGTTAGTAATGATAGCAGAAGCACGCTTCATGACTGGTTCCCAATCCGGATCCGTCATGTCTGATACTAGCACATCACCTTCTTGTACTTTATCCATCTCGTTTAAGTTGTTAACGATACGAACTTTACCAGCACCAATACGTTGGCCGATTGAGCGACCTTCGCACAATACTTTGGCACCAGTGGTGTTAATGACATAACGTTCCATGACGTTGCTGTCTTGACGGCTCTTAACGGTTTCAGGACGGGCTTGAACGATAAAGATTTCATTGGTATCGCCATCTTTAGCCCACTCGATATCCATCGCTTGACCGTAATGCTTTTCAATGGTCATCGCTTGCTTGGCAAGTGAATTCAATTCTTCAGTCGATAAAGAGAACTGCATGCGATCTTCTTTTTCAACATCGACGATTTTCACAGATTTGGTGGTGCTACCTTCATCACCATAAATCATTTTCTTATGCTTGCTACCTAAGTTGCGACGAATAATCGCAGGTTTACCATTAGCAAGTAATCGTTTTGATACATAGAATTCATCAGGGTTTACAGCGCCTTGAACAACCATCTCGCCTAAGCCATAGCTTGAAGTAATGAATACTACTTGATCAAACCCACTTTCTGTATCTAGGGTGAACATAACGCCAGCTGCGCCAGTTTCTGAACGTACCATGCGCTGAACGGCAGCAGATAAAGCAACGCCTTCATGCTCAAAACCTTTATGGACACGGTAAGAGATAGCACGGTCGTTATAAAGGGATGCAAATACTTCTTTAATAGCGATAAGAACGTTATCAATACCGCGAATGTTTAGATAAGTTTCTTGCTGACCAGCAAATGATGCATCTGGTAAATCTTCAGCAGTAGCAGAAGAGCGCACAGCAACGGCAATATCTTTACCATCGCTCATTTCTTCGAATGATTTGCGCACTGCTTGCTCTAAATCTTTTGGTAACTCTTGTTCAACAATCCAGTTACGAATTTTTTTGCCGGTAACAGCAAGCTTATTAACATCATTAACGTCAAGCTCTTTAAGTTCGCTATTAATTTTGTCAAGTAAGCCCGTTTCTGTCAAAAAGCGATTGAACGCATCTGAAGTTGTAGCAAAGCCACCTGGAACACTAACGCCCAAATCAGACAAGTGGCTGATCATCTCGCCAAGTGAAGCATTCTTACCACCAACTGTCTCAATATCGTCTTTTCCTAGCTGATCTAGATTGATTACGAGTGCTGTAGATTGCGCTGCCATGATAACTCCAGAAAATAAGGTTATTTAGTAAGGATTATAAAGGTCGATTATACCGCTATATTTGGACAATTTCGAGTGGTTAAAGCAAAAAAATGATGAAAAATATACAAATTGTGGGGTTTGCTACATATTTAATGGTAGAAGTCATAAAATATAGCTAGCAAGATACGATGGAAATACTAATATCGATTGTTTCCTATCTTCTAGTTTTATAAGCTTTTTAATAAAGCTAACTGATTCTTTTGCAAGCAAGCAAAAAGATTTTGAAATAGGATTAAAATTCATACCTATATAGTGCATACGATATGGTCATAAGACAATCAATGAGCTGCCATAAACTATTTCTTAATCAGGTTGGTTTGGGTGTCAGCTGCTAAGTGTACGCCTGTAACATTGATTACTATTAGCCTTCTATTATAGGTATAATATAAAGCATCAATATGAGGCGCATATGACTGGAATATTAAAAACTAAATGATGAAATACTAACTGAATAGGGTTAGATATTACATCAAAAATGATCAAGCGCTCACTATTAAGCGCTGATTAAAGAATGCTATTGAGGTTTCAACCAAGGTGTCAACGTTATGTACTCAAACAATCTGTCTGAATTCCCGAACGCTATTATCCAGAATAAACAAGCATTAGAGGTCGATAACGCAGAAAATATAAGAACGGCGTTTTTTATCTCTGATGGCACTGCGATTACCGCAGAAACCCTTGGACGCGCTATTTTGAGTCAATTTGCCTCAGTACCTTTTGAGACGCGAGTGTTACCTTATGTGGATAATTTAGAGCGTGCTGAAGATGCGGTTGAGCAAATCAACATGGCTTATCAACGAGATGGCTTACTGCCATTGGTGTTCGATACCATTGTAAACCCTGAGATTCGTGAAAAAATTAACTCAGCACATAGCTGTAATCTAGATATGTATGAAGGTCTAATCGGTCGCGTAGCAGAAGAAACCGGCGTAGAGCCGGATGGACATTCAGGTCATGCGCACGATAATGTCGATTCTGAAACCTATAAAGAACGTATCGATGCGGTGCATTTTGCGCTAGATAACGATGATGGGGCGCGTACCCGTCATTATCATGCGGCAGATATTATTCTTATCGGAGTTTCGCGTTCTGGTAAAACCCCAACGTCATTATATTTGGCGCTACAATTTGGTATTCGTGCGGCCAATTATCCTTTGACTGAAGAAGACTTAAACGACAATCAGCTCCCAAAAGCCTTACGTGAGCATAAACACAAGCTATTTGGTTTGATCATCGATACCGATCGCTTGGTGAAAATCCGTCAAGAACGCCGCGCAGGCAGTCGTTATTCCAGTTATCAACAATGTCAGCAAGAACAGCGTGCCATACAAGGTATTTATACTTCTCAAGGCATTCCAAGCCTTGATGTCTCAGAGATGTCGGTTGAAGAGATCGCTACTCGAATCTTACAGATGACCGGTCTAAAACGCCGCATCGGCTAATTAAAATTATTCACTGCATTATCTAAAAAATAACGACAGCTCTAGCGTCATAGTAGCTGAGATTGCAAAAAATCTTATCACCACGTATGGTAGGCAAACTTTAGCGCCATGACTTTGATTTCATTTATACATTGATGCATTCATAGCCTAAAAAACAGATTCATAAATTAATAAAGAGGATACGATGGGAAGCAAACCTATAAGCGACGCGACCAATGATACCGGTAAAGATACTCATACTGTGTCTAATAAAGAGAGTGGCCGCGCGCCAAACCCTGAGCATACTGAGGGTAAAAACAAAAAAGAGAGAATCGAACAAACCCATGAGCAAGTCACTGACGATATCATGCATCATCCTGATTTGGTCAATCCGCTCGATGATACGCGTATTGATATTAAATCGGGCTTTAGCAAAGACTCAAAACGCCTAAAAAATGACAAACATGAGTTTGAATACGATGCTGTCGTACTAGGGGCAGGTCCTGCTGGTGAAGCAGCCGCGATGAAGTTATCCAAATCTGGTAAAAAAGTAGTGGTTATTGATCCGCGTGAGCAAGTCGGTGGTAACTCAACCCACGTCGGTACGATTCCGAGTAAGGCGCTGCGCCAATCAGTATTTAACTTAATTAACTTTCGCCGTGACCCAATGTTCACCAAAGCGATGGATTATGAACAAGTTCCACTAAATATCGTTTTAGCCAAAGCGCGTCAAGTGATTCGCAATCAGGTCACCACTCACGCGCGCTTTTATGAGCGTAATCGTATCGAGGTCATTCAAGGTTGGGCAAACTTTATTGACGCGCATACATTACGAATTGAAATTGACGAAAATACTTTCGAAACCATCACTTTTAATAAAGCTATTATTACCGTTGGTAGCCGCCCTTATCGTCCTGAAATTTTAGACTTCGATCATCCGCGCGTTTTTGATTCCGATAAAATATTACAAATGGATTATGTGGTCAGAAAGATTATCATTTATGGTGCAGGTGTCATTGGTTGTGAGTATGCCTCTATTTTCACTGGTCTGGGTTATAAAGTTGATTTAATTAACAACCAAAATAAATTGTTAAGCTATCTGGATAGCGAAATTAGCGATGCGCTTGCCCATGACTTTAGACAGTTTGGCGTCGTTATTCGTAACAACGAAGAAATTGATCATCTTGAGACCCATGATGACTGTGTAATATTGCATCTTAAAAGCGGTAAAAAAATTAAGTCTGATGCCATTCTATGGTCAAATGGTCGCTCAGGTAATACAGAAAGTTTAAATTTAGAAGCGGTGGGGCTTGAAGCCAATAGCCGTGGTCAGTTAAAAGTAGATGATACCTACTGTACTGAAGTCGATAATATTTATGCGGCTGGTGATGTCATCGGTTGGCCATCTTTAGCTTCAGCCGCCTATGATCAAGGCCGTTGTGCTGCAGCATTTATGGTCGGTGATAGTGATGCTGAGCCAGTATCTAGCGTACCGACAGGTATCTATACTATTCCTGAAATCTCATCTATCGGTAAAACGGAGCAAGAGCTGACGGATGCTAAAGTTCCTTATGAAGTCGGTCAGGCTTTCTTTAAGCATCTGGCACGCGCACAAATTATCGGCGAGCGTTCTGGGGTCTTAAAAATCTTATTCCATCGTGAGACATTAGAGATTTTAGGTATTCATTGCTACGGTAACCATGCTTCAGAGATTATTCATATTGGCCAAGCAGTCATGAAGTGTAATGCGACCCTTGAGTACTTTGTGAATACCACCTTTAACTATCCAACGATGGCAGAAGCGTACCGAGTAGCAGCATTAAATGGCCTTAATCGTGTGTTCTAAAAGTCAAAAAGCTTAAAGTTGATTAATAAAAAAGCGCCTGCAATTTGCAGGCGCTTTTTTTATATCATTTTCTATCTTAATAAGCAGTGTTGCGTTGCGAAGTTAACCAGCGAAATAGCAGCAGTAAAATAAAGTAAAATAACCATAGACCTGCCAACGCATAAAAACCTGTCGCCACTTGCGCGACACTAGCACCCATTTGATTAAGCTGAACAGAGGTGTTTATGCCCGGTGTGGTTGGTAATAACCAGCGAATGATTTGTAAAAATTCTGGCAGTTGGTTTGCTGGCCACGGGTAACCGCTCACAAAAAACATCGGTAGCGAGCTGAAAATTAAGATTTGCATACTGCGCTCACGCTGGCGAAACCAAAGGCCCACTACGCAACCAAGCGTTGCCACAGTTGGGCAAAACAACAGTAGGAATAATAGACTGCCAAGCATATTTTGCCCGCGCGGATAATGGTGGAGCTCGAATGCCCAGCCATAATAGAAGCAGCCAATAACGAAGCTGAACATGCTCATCGCCGCAATACGACCAAGCCAGCCGCGAATACTGGTTTTATGACGACGTCGCTCATACCAAGTTCCAACTAGCATCGCCGTTGACATCAAAAGCGTTTGTTGCAAAATAAGAATGGATACTGCAGGCACGACGTAAGCGCCATAACCTTCTGTTTGATTGTACAAAGGGATAATCTTTAATGGCACTGCTTGGGTGTTGGCAGCGGCGGTAGCTAAATATGCTCCTTGCGCCACACTTCTCTTAACTTCAATACCTGCTGATACGGTGCTGACCGCTTGTAAAAACCCCATTTGTACGTTTTTATTTAACAGAAAATAGCCACCATTACCCAGAACGCTGACACTAGCTGCTTTTCCTGATAATACCTGCTGTTCAAGTCCTCTTGGGATAATCATATAACCCGCGATTTCATCTGTCCACATTGCATCGATGGCTTCTTGCTCATTTAAAAAGCGTTTTGTATCTAGCAGCGGGCTGGCACTTGCATAGCGGACGATGGTTTGTGATAAATTACTATTGTCCTTATCAATAATGCCGACAGGTACATGGTGAACGATTTCCGTTGAATACGGCCAAGGATAAAAGAAGCCATAAATAATAGGCGCAATCATCAATAATAACAGCACGCCTTTATCAGAGAAGACGTCTTTGATGGTCTGTAAAAAGCTGCCAAAGAAGCTTGTTGATGAATTCTCTGTTGAATTTGACGTTGTGGTAGATAAATTATCTTTTGGTGATAATGACATTAGCGTGCTCCCCAACGTTCAGGATGCGCCAGCGCGCGTTTACTCAACAAAGCGGTTAAAAACATAGCAATAAGCGTCGCTAGAGTGAGCCCATAGACAATTGGCAATGACACAGCAACCGGCGCTTGCATCTGTAATTGGGCAATGTGTAGCTTAAGATAGTGGGTGAGTGGTAGCGCATCTGACCAATGTTGGGCGCTGTCACTGATGGCGATATAAGGGAAGGTAACGCCCGCAAATGCATAGGAAGGCGCTGAAATAAAACCAGTAGCTGACAAGCCCATACGTAATGAGTATGAACCCAGGGTGAATAATGCCCCCAGCCAAAATGATAGCATCATCAATAGCACCAGACCGAGATAAGTGGCAATGATAGAGCTGATGGCAATGGATTGCTGCGGCGCTGCAAGCCATATTGCCAGTATTGACCATATGCTATAAGCCAATATTGGCCAAAAATACTTGCCCAATAAGCCAAACATTAACACTAAAACACTCACATTTTCTGGTGCTGATAATTGACTACTTGCCACGTTATCTGAGGTATTAGCTTCAATATCATTAGAAGGTAGCGTTAAGTCAGAGCGACTGCCATCAATAAAGCGATACCAGCGACCGATTCGCTTATCACGCAGCTCACGGCCGATAGTCGTTGCACCGACAACCATTGCTAAAATATGCAACAGTGCAGGAATGACCGTTGATGCTAAAAACTGCTGATAATCGGTAACTGCATTAAACAAGCTGATACGTTGAATACTAATAGGTGAGTAAGCAATCGCCGCTTGTGATGGTGCCACGCCTTGTTTCACCAAACGCTGTATCTCAACGCCTGCTGATAACGTGCCGATTACGGACTGTACACTGGTTTGAATAATGCCAGAGTGGGTACCGTACTGAGCGTTTACTTGCAGAACGATAGGAGCGGGTTTGCCTGATGAGATATTGCGAGAGAAATTCTCAGGGATAATAACCACAGCATAAATATCACGTTGCAAGATGGCTGCTTCTGCAGCAGTAGGCGAATGATAAAGCTGTTTCACTGTCAGATTAGGGTTAGCTTCCAAGTAACGTACGGCAGTATTGGCTACAGGCCCCCGATCTTTATCAATTACCCCAATGGGTAAATCTGTGATTTGTATTTGGGAAAAAATCCACCAAATCAATAACACAGTAGCCAATGGTATCCATACCACCATACTAAAATCCCAAGGATTTTTGGCTAAAAAACGGCGCTCGTAGGCAGCACTGCGTAAAAAAGCATTACCTAGCCCACTTAGCTTGGTTAGGCGCATGGCTTACTCTTGAGTCTGGTTAACAAGGGCGGGATTGATGCGTACAACCACGCTCATGCCCGAGCGAATCCGTCTATCTGGCGCTGTCGGTCGCGCTTTGACTTCAAAGGTACGGACATCAAAACCATCGTCGTTATTGGTCGGGCGCCAAGTTGCGAAGTCAGATAACGTAGAGGTGGCATAAACAGTAAACTGTTTGGTATAAGGTTTCTCAGGCGATGATAAAGCGGGAATAGTACCAGTAAAGCGCTGACCAATCGCAAACTGGTTCAAATACGTTTCAGTGACATTTAATACCACCCATTGCTCATTGGTATTGACCAAGGTAAGTAAAGGAACCCCTTGACCAATGACTTCGCCTGCATTGACAATGACAGTATCCACAACGCCAGCAATAGGGCTTTTTAAGTTCGCTTCTTCTTTTGCCACCAAAGCTTCTTCTAATTGGGCATCGACTTGCGCGACTTGCGCTGTTGCCGCTGATTTATCCTCACTGCGAGCACCTTCCATTGCTAACTCATACTGCAAGCGTGCGGCTTCAGTTTGATCTTGGGTAGCCAAATATTGCGCATAAGCCTCATCGCGTTTTTGCCGTGCCATCAGTCCTTCTTCATAAAGGCGATTGACACGCTGATAAGTGTTTTCTGCCAAATCAGATGCCGCTTTGTTGGCTTGCCACGCCGCTTTTGCTTGAGCGATCTCTTGCGGGCGGGCACCATTTTCTGCTTTATCTAATTGACTCTGTGCCATTTGCTTACCGGCACGCGCTTGATTGATCTTCGCATTAATCTCAGGAGAGTCCATCTCAATCAGCTGCTGACCGACCGTAACTGCATCACCTTCTGTGACCATGATTTTTGCAATACGTCCGGGTACTTTTGCCGCGATGGACGTTTGCTGCATTTGCATCTGCCCTTGCAAGGTAATAATCTCAGGCTCATTATGCTGATTGCTTTTGTACAAACCATAAGCAATTGCGCCTAATATAATCAGCACAAGTAGCGCCAAAATTGCCTTTTTTATCATCGCAGACTTATCGGTTTTTGCTGAATCGCGCTTATAACTCGGGACTGTTTGCTCTTGTCCAATATCAGTTACATCGACCACAGGCTCAATGGGCACCTGCTCATTATCAGTATTGCTTGATTCGGTTGATGGGTCTGAGTCGTCTAATTTACGAGAGTCGTCTGATTCGTTTGTAGATTCAGTCATGACAGTGAGATTCCTAAGGCAATAAAGTCGGTAATAAGCAGAATAAGTTGTTTGTTGTTTAATATTTTTAAAGGTGTTGTCTAATATAGCACCATGCTCTTTTAAGAGAGCAAATTGGATATGCTATTTCTCATACAATGTTGGTAGCCGAATATCGGCGGCATTAAGATAAGCGTTAAAGGCGAGGGGCGTACCGCAGCTTTGCATAAGGGCTGCGAGTGACTGTACATAGGTATTCGCCGCTTGCGCTTGTTCGGTACGCGCTTTAAGAGACTGTGTTTGTGCTTGGACTACCTCAATCGGGGTATTTAGTCCTTCTTGCAGCCCTAACTGCCGCAAACGCAGTACTTCTGCTGCCAGCTCAACGTTACTTTGTAATGCCTGATAACGTGATTGGGCATTATTAACATCGTGCCAGTTTTTTTCGACCAGTAATAATAGATTGTCACTGACTTCAATCTCAGACAAATCGGCTTGGCGTATTTTGGCATTACTTGATGCCAATGATGCGGTTTTATCGAGCCCGCCCCATAGCTTCCAGCTCGCAGATATACCCGCTACCCAGCTGGGATCTTTTTCCACTTGCCCATAGCCGTATAGCATGACGGTAGGCTTATAACCGGTATCTGACAGCGCATGTAGCTGCTGGGCCTGCGCACGCTTAGCCGCGACTTTTTGTAAACCTGGATGATTGGTGAGTGCCAAATCTTGAAAGTAGGTTACATCTGGTAGAGGACGGCTAGAAACAAATAGCGGCGTCGAGGGTTTGATGCGATATTCAGTGCGCAATAGGCGTTGTAAAGCCATCATTGCTAGCCGTGCATCATTATTGGCATTGACGGATTCGCTTTTGGCGTCGGCAAGCGCAGATTGTGCTTCTAAGCGATCAACTCGTGAGATGAAACCTTCTTCAAAAAGCCGCTGCGCCATATGGTCAGTCTGTTGCAAGGTATCATAAGCATCATCGCGTAAGTAGGCGGCAATGATGGCCAGTTGCGCCTTAAAATAACGCTCAATCAAGGTATTATAAAGCTCGTTTGTATCCAAGATGCTGTCTGCGACGGCTTCTTGGGTACGGGCGTTAGATACGCCTGTTAACGCCGTAGTACGTCCAGCGGTATAAATAGGCCATACCACGCCAATTCCTGCGCCTGTGGTTGAGCCCGAACGCTTTAACTCGTAGTTGTCTGGGATACGCTCACCAACCAATTCACCAAAATTTGGCAAATCTGGAATAGGGGGGATAATATTATCCACATTACTATTAATATCGTTGACAATACCGTTTTTGAGTGTCGATAAATCAATATCTGCGTCCAAATTGTAAGCATTGGCAGAAACTCTAGCAAATACCAGCGGATGATCTATGGTTTTGAGAGCGTCAGTTTGATATTCACTGGCGGCAATCGCCGCTTGGTTAGCAGCGATTTTTGGTGATACTTGTAATAGGATATTTTGCGCTTGCTCGAGGCTTAAGAGGCTAGACACTGTTAAGGGATAGCTATTATCAACACTCTTATGAGTGATAGGATCGATAAGAGTAGTCAGACTCTTGCGATGCTCAGTTTTATCAATTTCAGTATTTGTAGTGATTGTTTCAACACGACCTAACTCATACACGTTTTGAATATTGATTTGAGTGTCAGCATCAATAATTTGTGTCACAGCGACAGGTGTCACTTCATTTTGTAAGCCGGTTTTTTGTGCCCCAATCGTATTGTCATTAGCGCTGGCGGCGGTAGACGCAGCTATACCTATGAGCGTAATCGTCATCACAGTAGTAGATAGAGTCGATAGAGCAAATTTCATAAGTCACATAAGCCGTTAATTAGAGTACAAAGTCATTAGAATCACGCCCAATACATCGACGCTATCAACCACGCTCAGTATGCAAAATACCCATCGTTGGCATCAAGCCGGTAATTTCGATTATTGTTTATTATATGTCGCCACTGATAAGGCAAAGGTAATACTATAATCTATTCACAGATACTAAGACTTTGTTATTGATAACAAAGCGTACACTGTAGTGGCACAATGGTGAC
>NZ_NEXU01000069.1:0-6698 GCF_002224105.1 Psychrobacter sp. DAB_AL32B
ATAACATTGTATTGATTTTAAGTATTTTATTTATATCAAATCATACCACTATTTATAATATGGTTTTTCTTTGATTTTGCACGCTTTATAAGTAGTCGATATAATATCAATGATATTGTCTATACTGCATTTAGGCTTTTATAAATTTATAATGACTATTAGAAATAAATAAAATAAGACGGGATGTGAGTAATGGCAGGATATATTTTGGCTTTAGATCAAGGAACAACATCGAGTCGAGCGATATTGTACGATGATCATGCACGTCCGATTAAAATGGCACAACAGCCGACGACTTTAAAAACCCCAAAAGCAGGTTTTGTCGAACAAGATGCGCAACAAATTTGGCAAACCCAAATTAGTTGTGCGCATGATGTGATTAATCAGGCGGGACTACTTGCCACTGATGTTAGCAGTATTGCGATTACCAATCAGCGTGAGTCTATTGTTATTTGGGATAAGCAAACGGGTAAGCCTTTAGCACCTGCTATCATTTGGCAAGACAGACGCACCGCAAGTTACTGTAAAACGCTTGCCGCTGAGAGTACGACCAGTATGGCTCATGGCGAAAATGGCAGTCAAAGTGATATAGCAAGTGAAGTACAGCGTATCACAGGCTTACGTTTAGATCCCTATTTTAGCGCCAGTAAAATCGCTTGGTTGCTAGAAAATAATCCTAAATTGAGGGTGCGCGCCAATAAAGGTGAAATAGCCGTTGGTACTATAGATAGTTGGCTGATATATAAGCTAACAGGCGGCGAGCATGTTATCGATGTGACCAACGCGTCTCGCACCTTGTTATATGATATTCATAGGCTGGCGTGGTCAGAAGAGCTTTGCGCCCGTTTTGCGATACCCATGAATATATTACCCAAAGTTCTGCCATCTGACGGTGATTTTGGTAAAACCAAAAAAGGACTGTTTGCCAAACAAATCCCTATTCATGCGGTATTGGGTGACCAACAAGCGGCACTTTTTGGGCAAGGCTGCCTCGATGCTGGTATGGCAAAGAATACTTATGGTACCGGTTGTTTTATGCTAATGAATATTGGTCAAAAACCCAAACTCAGTGAGCATAAATTATTAACGACTATCGCGTGGCAACGAAAGTCTACGCCCACTCGTCCAGAAAACCTATCGTTTGAGAAAATTGTCCAGTCAGGCAAACGTATATTACAGCCACCAAAAAAAGAAGTGACTTATGCCTTAGAGGGTAGTGTATTTATGGCAGGTGCAATCGTTCAATGGTTGCGTGATAATCTGGGGATGATTAAGCAAAGCAGCGAGGTCGAGGACTTAGCACGGCAAGTCGATAGTAGTGAAGGTGTTGTGCTACTGCCGGCATTTACAGGGCTTGGTGCTCCTTATTGGCGCTCGGATATCAGCGCTAGCATCACCGGTATGAGTCGCGGTACGACTAAAGCTCATATTGCCCGTGCTGCACTAGAGGCTGTTGCCTATCAGACTTATGATGTGCTTATTGCGATGCAAAAAGACAGCCCTCATCCACTCACTGAGCTTAGAGTGGATGGCGGTGCTGCGAATAACGACTTACTGATGCAGTTCCAAGCAGACTTACTTGATGTGCCTGTATTACGCCCTAAAGATACAGAAATTACTGCTAAAGGTGCTGCTTTATTGGCTGGTTTAAAAACCGGTCTATACGATGAAGCAACGATGACAGCCTCATGGCAAGTCGATCGAATTTTCGAACCTATCATGTCCATGGATGTCCGTGAGCAGCATCTTAATAAATGGCAACAAGCAATCGATAGAGCGTTGAGAGTTATGTAAGTGATTGAAATACGTTTAACTACTGTAACAACTCAGTTAAAAATTACTTAAAACGCTAGGCTGACCTACAAGACTCTTAGAAAGATACAGGCTGTAACGCAAGACCATCGTAATCTGGACATAGTTTACATAATCTGTCTATCTGTCCTTACCTATGAATCCATATACTTTAGATGAATTAAGTAAAAGTTAAACAAGAAAGCAAATTAAATAAAAAAGACTGCTAGTTTTCTAGCAATAAATAAATCTAATAGATAACAAATCATTTAAGGATAATATTATGAATAACGATGGCCGCATTATAGATCCTAATAACCGTGTAGTTGATGAAGACTATCTTGAAGTAGGTGACAGAGAGCGAATTCTTGACGACAACGAGCGTAGATTAACCGGTAGTGATCATACGATAGATAATAGAGTCATCAGACATGAAGATGACAATATTATAGAAGATCATGACGGTATCGACCGCAGTGCAGTAAAACATATGTCGAAAGAAGCAAAAAAAGATTTGAATGCTGACATCATTACAGGTGAGCCAGGTTCACATCCAATAGGTACTGGTATTGGTGGTTTAGGCGGTGCCGCAGCGGGTGCAGCTATTGGTACAATGGCAGGTCCACTAGGTACCTTGATTGGTGGTGCTATCGGCGCTATCGTTGGTGGCGGTGCAGGTCATGCAGCAGCAGAAGCGATCGATCCAACCCGTGAAGAAGCTTACTGGCGTGCAGAGTATGCTAATGCTGATTATTATAAAGAAGGTCATGATTTTGACCGTGATTTACACCCAGCCTATGCGGTAGGTTATGCCAATCGCGCCCGTTATCCTGCTGATGCACGCTTTGAAGATCATGAGTCTGATCTAGAACGCTCATGGCATGAAGTAAAAGGTGAGTCACGTATGGAATGGAATGATGCGCGTAGAGCGTCACGTGATGCATGGAACCGTTTATCATAATCCATCTATTCAATTAATAGAGTACTCAATAGCAGAGATAGATAGCCTGATATTAATTAAGTACAACTAATAGCGTATTTAATTTAAGTAAGTAAACAATGCTAAAGCTTACTATCTCATTACTAGATTTAGTTCGATTGTATACTCCCTTTATTCAAGGGCAAAATAATCCAGTTTTATGCTATTTTAAAGCTTCCAAAGATTTCTTTGGAAGCTTTTTTGCTGTATATTACTATGTATGAATATACCTAGTGAAAATATAGCTGATTATCAAAAATAACGCTTGAAAATAATAATAGGTAATTTATGAGCAATAATATTGAAAGTAATCATAAGCAGTTTTATATAGCGACTGCTAACTTGCTCAATTTTGCCAACCCTAACCGACTTTACTATCCAAATGCCCCCGCTTATAGTTATCGTGAATACGAACATAAGCTACGTGGCATTACAGACTTATTAGCAAAAGCACATGCTGATATCATTGCAGTACAGGAAGTGTGGGACAGCAATGCACTTGAAGCATTGGCAGTGTCATTGGGTTTTAAGCCAGAACATGTAGTGATTCCGCTGGCAAGTAATGATAGTGCAAGTCCTTATACACAAGGTAAAGGGGCGCAAAATACGCCTGCTGTTGGTATTATTAGCCGATTTGAGCAATTAGAAAGTAGTTTGCTTGAAGAAATTGCCCCAAAAGCGGTAATTGATATCCCTGATATTGGTCCTTATCAGCGCTTTAATCGTCCGCCGCTCGTATTACGTGTCAATGCATTTGGGCAACCGATAACGATCATTACCGCGCATCTAAAAAGTAAACGTGCTTTTTTCTTGCGCGATGAAGCAGGCAATCTTTTAGAAGATATGGACGATCCAAATATCCGAGTCCGTGCCAAGCTTCGTAGTTTATGTATGCGTGCCGCAGAAGCAGCCTCTATTCGTATGTCTGTCATAGAGCGCTTACGACATACTCGTGAGCCATTGATTTTGTTGGGTGATATGAATGATGTCACTGATAGTGTCACCACCCAATTAATGACGGAGACAGGTGAAGTCAATTACGACAAAAGTATGCGCGACGTTGCATTGTTTGATGCTGCTCGTATCCAAGCGCGTTATGGCTGGATGAAAGATGTGGCATATACCCATATTTATCAAGGTATGCCAGAAGTGATAGATCAGTTATTTGTTTCGGAAGAATTTCTACCTGATAGTAAGTTTTCGCTTGGTCAGGTTGAACGAGTTGACTATTTTAATGACCATTTGAAGTGGGATTATGCAGATAGAGTCATCGATCATGGTATTATAAGAGCGAAAATAAAGCTGCACAATTAACTTTTTTTATAATTAGTTGATTAATTGTTTTCTAACCTATTCATGCCCCTTGCTTGAGAGTGTACAAGCGTTTATCATGCCTCTTCGTTGAGTGTAGTGGCGGTACTATTAGCCCAAATTACTGGTTGATAGAGGTGGCCCTTCGATTTAGGGCACATGCTATCCGATGAAGACTATATTTATAAAGATAGGGCGTAACATTAAGAGATTTCTCATGAGTGAAAATAAAGACGACAAAATTGAAGATGTACTGGTAGATTCGGAGCTGGCAAAAAAGCTGGTGCCTAATAAATTTAAATTTACCAGTCAGCAAGGCCGTGCACGCCGTCAAAAATTATTGATGGGTGCTAAAAAACTGAGTGAAACTAAAGCTATTAATGATATCACTTTAGCCGCTGTATGTGAAGAAGCAGGTATTCCAAGAGCCTCTGCTTACCATTTCTTCCCTAACATTGAAGCCATATTCTTAGCATTGCGCTTTTTGAATGCAATCGATATCTTAGAAGGGTTAACTACAGTCGAAACGGATAACTATGATAGATGGCAAGGCTATTTAACCGGACTCATTGATCGTTGTGTGAAGATTTTTGATGAAGATCAGACCAAAGCTAAATTGATTTATGGTACCAACACGCCTGATTTTGTAGGTGATAGTTTTGGCGAGCATATGGACCATCAAGTCGTTCAGCTGATCTATAAGCGCTTATCTGAGCGTTATGAAGTACCAAAGTTCGAAGATATTCAAGATGTATTGTTGATTACTTTTAGCATTGTTAACGCCATCTTTACCGTATCTTATCGCCGTCATGAGCGCATTACAGATAAGTATTTACAAGAAGCGAATACAGCATCTATCGCTTATTTACGCTGCTATTTACCAGAAAAACTACCACGTAAAAACCGTTAATCTGTATATTAAATTTGCAGATAGATATTGCATAAAAAATCCGACACTTAAATGTCGGATTTTTTTATGGCTAAATTTTATTCATTAGGTTTATAAAAAATTTGCAGCGGTTGATGTATCTACATCTGGTCGAGGGATGGTAACACTTGACCATTACAACGATCACCACTTGAATCTAGAGTCGCGTATTGCTCGTAATAACGTACGACAAGATCTTGTAAGGCAACATTCGTTTTAGAATCATGAGCATTGACGAAAGCTTCACGTGCCTGTTCAAGCCAGCGGTCTGCCATGCGGAAATGGCTGCCTGCCTGCCGTGAGCTATGCTCGCATTGGTCTGTCGCTGCCCAGATTAATGCCACTTCACTAAATGCTATTTCACGAGGAGCGCTTACGATACCGCCGCTGTCTTTGAGGGCGCTTAAATTCGCCCATAAATCAGGTCGCATTAGCGCCGATGTTTTTGGTATGTCTTCAATGAGAATAAGGTCTTTTTCCGTACCATTTTTTAACGCTTGCAGGATGGTTTCTGCAGATTGTGCTGCTTCTAGTCCGGCAGGTGAGCGGCTATTCATGCTGTCTTTATGGATGGCATAGTTGAGCCAAGCTTGAGCTTTGTAGGCAAAATACTGTTGATGTGCTGTCATGTTTGTTTGTTGATAATGTTGTAGCTCTGCCAGCATACAGCTCATAGCACGCTGCTGCGTAGTTTGGTTTTTATAGGAAGGTGTTAGAGTCTGACTTTGACAATAATCAGCTGTATTCATGGTGCCTATTTGAGTTGCAGAAGGTGCGCTTGATACGCACGAGGCAGTTGATAATAACAACACAGCTGACAATGCAGCATAGATAGGGTTTTTATAAGTGGCTACTTTAATAGCAGAATGGAGCATAATGTAAACACCTTATAGTGAATAGTAAGCTGATAGAGGTCAGTGCTGGTAGTTTGAGACTTAGTTAACAATTGTATTTAGAGCGACAGCGGCTGATTTTTGCGCTGGTAACAGTTTTATATTCCAGCGCAAAGTACGGTATTCAGAGAATGGAATTTTAACCATTTTTCCCTCCATTTTACGCATCAATGGTATATCTCCGTAATTCTTACCATCGATACTCGCTTGAGCGCTTGCTGGATTTGCTTCACCAGTAAAAGTCATATTAGCAGGAATAGGTAATACGACCGCTAAATCTTGAATATCTTTATTAATTATATTGCTATAAATAGCTTTATACTGGATAACTGCTCCAACTGGAGCCGTGCGAACTGGTATATAAATGATTATTCCTTCATCATTTTTAATGACTTGATTTGCGGTTAAGTCCATCTTTAATGTGTTACTGGCATGAGCGTTACTTAGCATTAGCATCGACGCTAAGTTAGCTAATAAAATACTGCGAAAAAAATTAAAACTTTTCATACCATATCCTTTATTAGCTTAATATTGATCAAACTGCTATTACTTCGATTGGTTTCTATGCATGTAAAGATTTAATAAAATCCAATTTTAGCTTTAGAACATTTTATTACAAATAATCACATAATATCACTAGAAGTAAAACAATAGTGGTTTTTAATGTGTAAAAAATAAAAACTTTATACGGAAAATACAGCTATACCAATTTATAATACTCCTAAGCACTTTACTAATGAAGGGAAAAATATTTATCAAGTATTTTTAATCATTAAATCTCTTCTATGTTATAACC
>NZ_NEXU01000070.1:0-7965 GCF_002224105.1 Psychrobacter sp. DAB_AL32B
ATTTTATTACAAATAATCACATAATATCACTAGAAGTAAAACAATAGTGGTTTTTAATGTGTAAAAAATAAAAACTTTATCCGGAAAATACAGCTATACCAATTTATAATAATCCTAAGCTCTTTACTAATGAAGGGAAAAATATTTATCAAGTATTTTTAATACTTGAATCACTGCTATGGTTAGACGTTATTTTCCTGAAAAACAGATGAGTGGCGGTTTTAGTATGACCAAATACCAATCTATGCTAAACAATACTCTCCATTAGCAATCTCCAAACAATTTTCTTAAACACCTCAAAAAAATAATCACTATTTATTTTAGAAATACTTGTCATATCATCATTTCTCTACAGCCATAAACAATTGACTCATAAGCGCCTATAATAGACTGCCATAATCATTTAATGACTGAATAGACACAGTTAAGTGTATATTCTATTTTATAATTATGCTTATTCAACAGGTATGCTAATGTACAGTGCCACTATTTTGTATAACTTAGCTGTATATAAACCGCATAAGACAATGGAATGCTTAGATGCAGCAAGGAAGTCATCAAGTAAAGCGTTTGCTCATTACACACTATTTAATTAATAAGACCCTGCCATCATGCAGGGCTGACTGATAAAAAGGATTGAAAAAGATGAATTATTACAAGGATGCTGATAGCAGCGAAACGCAGGAATGGCTTCAGGCTTTTGAGTCTGTGATTAAGCATGCTGATAAAGATCGTGCGCAGTTCTTATTAAAAGCTCTATACAATATGGGGGTGCAAGAAGGCCTACCATTTAACCGTCTCGATACGGCTTATATCAATACCATCGCCGTTGAAGATGAACCGATGTACCCAGGTGACTTGACGATCGAGCGCAAAATTCGTGCCTTGATTCGCTACAATGCCTTGGCAATGGTCATGCGCGCTAATAAAAACGATGACGATTTGGGTGGTCACTTAGCGACATTTGCTTCAAGTGCGACCCTTTATGAAACAGGTTTTAACCATTTCTTCCGTGCTGCCAGCGATCATTTCGGTGGTGATATGATTTATTATCAAGGTCACTCGGCACCTGGTATCTATGCGCGCTCTTATCTAGAAGGTCGCTTGACTGAAGAACAGCTAGAAAACTTCCGCCGTGAAGTCGGTGGTAAAGGTCTATCGAGCTATCCGCATCCGTACTTAATGCCAGATTATTGGCAGTTCCCAACCGTTTCGATGGGCTTAGGTCCTATCATGTCAATCTACCATGCCCACGTCCATCGCTATATGGAAAACCGTGGATTGTTAGAGAAAGAAGGTCGCAAAATTTGGACATTCTTAGGTGATGGTGAAACTGACGAACCAGAAAGCTTGGGCGCTATTTCACTTGCTGGTCGTGAGAAGTTGGATAACCTCATATGGGTTGTTAACTGTAACTTGCAACGCCTTGATGGTCCGGTTCGTGGTAACGGTAAGATCATTCAAGAATTAGAATCCGTATTCCGCGGTGCAGGCTGGCGGGTGATTAAAGTTGTTTGGGGCGGTAATTGGGATTCGTTACTCGATAAAGATCATACGGGTGTTCTCAAACACCGTATGGAAGAAGCGGTCGACGGTGAGTATCAGCTGTATGAAGCGCGAACGCCTGAATTTACCCGTAAAGAGTTCTTTGGTAAATATCCAGAGTTGGAAGAGATGGCAGATGCCTTGACGGATGAAGAAATCTCACGTTTGAACCGTGGTGGTCATGATCCAATGAAGGTCTATGCGGCCTTTAGTGAAGCAATGAAGACCAAAGATCAACCAACCGTTATTTTGGTCAAAACGGTTAAAGGTTATGGTTTATCTACGCAAACCCAAGCGGTGAATAAATCGCATCAGGTTAAAAAGCTTGATCAAGAAGGCTTGATGTACTTCCGCGATCGCTTTGATTTGCCATTTACCGATGAGCAATTAGAGACGCTACCGTTTTATCGTCCAGCCGAAGATTCAGCGGAGATGAAGTACCTTAAAGGTCGCCGCGAAGCGTTAGGTGGTCATCTGCCAAATCGCCGCAGTGGGCATATTCCTTTAAATATTCCTGATATATCGATTTTTGATCGCGTCTTAAAAGGTAGCAACGGAAAAGAGCAGTCGACCACCATGGTATTCGTGCGTCTGCTAGCTGCTATGCTCAAAAATAAAGACATTCAAGATCGTGTGGTACCTATCGTACCTGACGAAGCACGCACCTTTGGTTTAGAAGGTATGTTCCGTCAATTGGGTATTTACTCGGCTGTTGGGCAAAAATATACCCCAGAAGATAGCGAAGCTTTGATGGGTTATAAAGAAGCTATTGATGGTCATATGTTGGAAGAAGGCATCAACGAAGCTGGCGCAATGAGTACGTGGATTGCCTTAGCAACCAGCTACTCTGTGAACGCATTACCGATGATTCCGATGTATATTTACTACTCAATGTTCGGTTTCCAACGTGTTGGTGATTTGGCTTGGGCAGCAGGCGATTGTCAAGCGCAAGGCTTCTTACTAGGCGCAACGGCTGGTCGTACGACTCTAAATGGCGAAGGCTTACAGCATCAAGATGGTCATTCGCAAATTCTATTTAACGTGGTGCCCAACTGTGTGACTTATGATCCATGCTTTGGTTATGAGCTAGCAGTGGTAATGCATGATGGTCTGCGCCGTATGTATGGTGAAGGTGAGCGTGTTTATTATTACTTGACGCTAATGAATGAAAACTACGATCAGCCAGCGATGCCAGAAGGCGCAGAAGAAGGCATCAAGCGCGGTATGTATTTACTTGAAGATAATGGCTCAACTCAAGTACAGTTATTAGGTTCTGGTGTTATCTTACGTGAAGTGCAAAAGGCGGCGCGCATATTACAAGATGAGTTTAACATCACCTCCAACGTTTGGAGCGTGACCAGCTTTAACGAGCTGACTCGTGATGGTATGGCTTGCGATGATTACAATCGTCTGCATCCTATGGAAGAAGAAAAAGTTTCGTGGATCACTGAGCAACTTGCTCCGCACGAAGGTGTGGTCGTTGCAGCAACAGACTACATGCGCAATTATTCAGAACAAATCCGTGCTTGGTTACCTGATAACCGTCCTTATACCACGCTTGGTACCGATGGTTATGGTCGCTCTGATACCCGTGAGAATCTGCGTAGCTTCTTCCATGTCGATGCGGCTCACATTGTCGTTGCAACCCTCAAACGCTTGGCGGATGAAGGCGAAGTTGAAATGCGCTTGGTAAAAGACGCAATTTCAAGCTTCGGTATCGAAGCGGATCAACCACCTGCATGGCAGCAACAGCCTCATTATGATCACTTCCCAGATGCTCCAGCACCAACACCTGACCATATCAATCCAAACCCAGTACCTGAGTTTGTCGCTGAAGATGATGAAGAGATAAGCAGTGAAGGTCGCGCTGAAGATCAAGCCGATGCAGCCTTGCTCAATGATGATGACGTCAAAGAAAAATAACCATAAGACAAGGAGATAAAACATGGAAATTAAAGCCCCCGATTTGGGTGTCGATAGTGCCGAAGTCAGTGAAATTATGGTTGAAGTTGGTGATGTCATTGCAAAAGACGATAATATTATCCTGATTGAATCTGATAAAGCCTCGGTCGAAGTACCAAGCTCTGCTGCTGGTAAAGTAACTAAAATTAATGTTGCAGTTGGCGATCAAGTCAGTGAAGGTATGGTGTTGATTGAGATTGAAAGCGATGCTGACAGTCAAGATGATAGCCAAGACGCAGAGACACCTGTCGCTGACAATCAAGATAAGTCTAGTGATACTAAGCAAGAAGAGACGGAGAAAGAAGAGCAGAGTGATAAAGTAGCAGCTGAGTCAAATACCGCTCAAACTGCTCCACAAGCAGCAACAGCGACTACCCATGCGCTACCAGATTTAGGTGTTGATGAAGCGCAAGTGTCTGAAATTATGGTCAGTGTCGGCGATATAGTCAGCTCCGATCAGTCAATTTTACTGATTGAGTCAGATAAAGCTTCGGTTGAAGTACCAGCGCCACAAGCAGGCAAAGTTGAAAAAATACTGGTGCAAGTGGGCGATATGGTTGCCAATGGCCAAGACTTTATCATTATTGTTAGTAATGACGCTGCAGCTGGTAATGATGCAGCTGGTACGCCTGACGTTAAAGAAGCTTCAACCAGTAAGCAAGAAGCTGCTACGCCTGAACCGCAAACTCAGACTACAGGTGAACCAAAACAAGCAGCGGTTAAATCTGCAGCTGCGACGAATAATGTCGCTGCGACTGCCGCTAGCAGTAAGCTAACAGAAACTCAGGTTAATGAGAAGTTAGCTGAAGTATATGCTGGTCCTGCCGTGCGTAAGCTTGCACGTCAGTTGGGTTTGGATATCAGTGAGGTGGCAGGTTCAGCACTGAATGCGCGTATCTTAAAAGAAGATTTGTTTGCTCATGTCAAACAAAGCCTAACGACAAAACAAGCTTCTCCAGCTACTGGAGCCGGTGCATCTAGAGCCAGCTTACCAAGCTTGCCTGATATGAGTAATGTTGAGATTTGGGGTGAAACAGAAACCCAAGACTTGACCCGCTTGCAGAAGGTATCTATACCGCAGCTGAATTATAATACTTACTTACCGCAAGTGACGCAGTTTGATTTGTCTGATATTACAGAGACAGAAAATCTGCGTAGTGAGCTTAAAGGTAGTATGAAAGCTGAAGGTGTTGGGCTAACGATTTTAGCCTTTATCGTCAAAGCAACGGCTTATGCATTGACCCAACATCCGCGCTTTAACAGTCATTTAAGCGATGATAATACCCAAGTTATCCTGCGCAAAAGCGTAAATATGGGTATAGCGGTAGCGACAGATGATGGCTTGATCGTACCAGTGATTAAAAATGCTCACGAAAAAGGTATCAAGCAAATTGCCATTGAAATCGGCGAGTTGGCAGTTAAAGCTCGTGATAAAAAGCTGAGCACCAAAGACTTGCAAGGTGCAAGCTTTACCATCTCAAGTCAAGGCATCTTAGGTGGCACTGCGTTTACGCCACTGGTGAACTGGCCACAAGTGGGTATCTTAGGTGCATCAGAAGCAACTATGCAACCAAAATGGAATGCTGCTAAGCAAACCTTTGAGCCGCGCTTGATGTTGCCATTGTCATTATCATATGATCACCGTGTGATTAACGGTGCTGATGCGGCAGTGTTTACACGCTATGTTGCTAGTTTATTGGCTGATCCACGCCGTATCTTGCTATAAGTTTTATCCATACTTAATTGTTATATAAATAATAAAGAGACTGTCTGCGGATGGTCTTTTTTTTCTATCTTTTGTTTCAATGAAGCATAAGGTAAATGGAAGATATAAAAAAACCAGCGGTTAAGCTGGCTTTTTTATTCATAATCTTTAGCTAATGATTTTGCTAAATTAGAACTGTTTTACAAACGCAACGCCATAAACCCAAGGGCTGATGTCGATTTCGCCAAGCTCATAATTAACGCCCGCACCATTTACGGTAGCGTCTGTTTTGATGTCCATATAGCGGGCATCAATACGCAAAGATTCAGTTGCAGCGAATGGAATATCAAGACCGATATGACCTGCAACACCGACGCTATCTTTAAGTTTTAACTCAAGACCTAAGTTGTTATTAAGTTTTTCTTTAAAGAAAGTCGTATAGTTCACACCAACACCAACAAATGGTTTCACATTCATAGGCATGTTATAGCCGTCGAAGTGATATTGTAGTGAAAGCGTTGGTGGTAAATGTTGAGTTTTGCCTGTAAAAATTTCTGCACCGTTAGCATCATTTAAAGTGAAATCATGATGAAATGGAATCGCGGCTAGTAGCTCAACGCCAACGTTGTTAGCGATAAAGTATTCACCACTGATGGTTGGGCGTACATCACCATCAACATCAACATTAGCAACTAAATCAAGATCACTGTTTGCTAGAGTACCATTATCACTTTTTGGGTCAACATAGTGTGCGCCAGCAGCAACTGTCCAAGTACCAGCAGGTACAGCAAAAGCAGTGGTCATAGTAAGTGCAGTAGCAGCGGCTAAAACTAGGGATTGTAGTTTCATCGTTTAATTCCTCAACGTAATAGATGATTATTGGTAAATTTCTAATGAGGGATGACATTAATTACCAATATGCAATGTTAGGGTTATGGATTAACTCGTAACATTACGGTTGCATTATAGTACAAAAACCTTAATAAGAGTAAGGTTTTAAATAGAAACCAGTGTTATTTTTATTTTAAGTTACAATCAGTGTCATTAAGATAAGTTAAGTTAGAGTTTGTTAATTAAATCATTATCATCATTTTAGTGTGGCGTTTTTCGCCGCTATTTTATAAAGGAATTGGTTACCTATTATGCTCGGCTACTGTAGCAATTCGCCGCTTCGCTGTGAAAATGCCCGCTCAATTAAGCTGTTAAACCAAATAGATGCTTGCTGCCCAAAGTGTGGCTTGTTTTTGCTACCTGCTCAAAACTTAAGCAATCAATTACGAGCGGATGAGCGATTTTTACGCTGCATTTTTATTGCGATTGCCATTATATTGGTAGCTGCGACACATATTTATTATCTAAATTTTGTATAATAATGGCGTTTGATGAATAAAACAGCCATATTGGTTTTAATATAAAAATAGACTGCGGTCAAACTGCTATATAAAAAAGTTCTAAAATAAAGACTATAAGAAAATAGCTTTTGATTTTGATAGGTTTTTCAATCAATCATCAGTAAATTAGTGATCGAAACAAGATGTTTTTATGACTGAGTACCTAATATGTCTAACTAATTAGCTGTGTATCTGTCAAACCATTTTGTCTCTCTCATAACGGCATTTCTCAATACTACATTTTTTATTAATACAAAACCGGTGTTACACCGAACAGGGACGGCATGCTACTCCAATTTATACGGCGCTTGCGTCTTTTTGTTTATAATACTTTACAGAACGATGAGCATGATACGCTCTTTAGTCGCTACCTCGATTATTTTCTGATTTTTTTGATAATGGCGAATGTCACTGCAGTTATCGCTGAATCTGTCGATAGTTGGTATTACCCTTATCAAGAATACTTCACTTGGTTTGAAAATTTTTCAATTGTGGTATTTTCTGTCGAATATTTGCTACGTTTATGGAGTGTTGCTGACGCCAAACCGGACAATACCACTTGGCGTCAGCGTTGGGATTGGTTAAAAAGTCCTTCTGCATTGATTGACATTATTGCGATTGCACCAGCCTTTTTGAACTTCTTTGTCAGTATCGATTTGCGTTTCTTACGTATTTTGCGTCTGTTTCGAATTCTTAAACTCACCCGTTATTTTGCCTCTTTACGTATTTTATTGGTGGTTATTAGTAAAGAAAAAGGCTCATTTCAAGCCGTTATTTTTATCTTAGTTATTATGATTGTTACCGCCTCTAGCGGCATCTATTTGGTAGAGAATCACGCACAGCCAGAGGAGTTTGAATCGATACCGAAAGCGATGTGGTGGGCGGTAGTGACACTCACGACAGTAGGCTATGGCGATGTGACGCCGATTACCAATGCGGGTAAGATATTAGGTGCGGTTATTACGATATTGGGTGTCGGCCTCGCTGCATTACCGGCTGGTATTTTAGCCACTGGTTTGGCAAATGAGCTCAGTCAGCGCCGCGAAGAGCTTGAGCAAGATTTTCGAGAACAGTTGATCGATAGTGATTTTGATTTGGTGCAAAATCAGATGATGATTGAGAAAATCCGCAGAGAGCTTGGGTTAGATAAGGAGCAAGCACAGGAGATTGTGCTGCAAGTACTACGTGAGCGAGAGCTTGAGCGCCGTGAAAAAGAAGTGCGGCAAAAGAATTTTTGTCCGCACTGCGGTGAGCATTTAGATTAAAGCGCAGTTAATAGCGTGCAAAATTAATACTCAAACATTTCTAATAGATCAAAACTTAATATGCATAAAATAAAAAATGGTGAGACGTTATGAATTA
>NZ_NEXU01000071.1:0-43685 GCF_002224105.1 Psychrobacter sp. DAB_AL32B
TATATTCCTTGTGGAATAGGTAAAGCGCGTGCCAATTCGTGCGCCACTTGTTGCGCTGCTGTTGGCAAGTCTGTCGCAGGAAGCGGTAGATTTTGTAGCGTCAGATGCCAGTCGTCTACTTCTCGGCGCAAATGTGCCACCCAAAGGGTAATGCAATCACGCGGTAGCTGTTTTAAGTTGACCTCAAACGAGCGGTTGCCTTCATCATCACTTAAGTGAATCTCACCTTTTTTGACTCGGGTAAAAGACTGCCCGTGGTATGAGTTAGCAATTAAGGCAATATGCGTGATATGGGCTGGGATTTCATCCAAGTAAAGCCTGATTTGTTCTTGATCAAGTGGTGCAAGATACATTGCTTGATCGCCGCGATCTTTACCATTAAGACTGTCGCCTTGATGGCAAACCGATTCGGCTTTATCACGCAGTTGCTTAAACCATACGATGTCGCTGATAGTACAGTTATCATCATACAATACGCAGGCTATATCGATATCAATGGCGCTCTTATCTTTTATAAAACGCTTTTTTAGGTTTTTAAACACGCCCTTTTGCTCAATTTTGGTAAATTCATAATTGAGCGCAAAAAACAAAGTTCCCGCATCCAAACCCAGTCCTCTTAAACTGTCTGAAAGTAATGGTGATGGGGTAGTGGTCGACATAATATTCCTTTTTAGTTCTTAATTTTTTAATTGATCATCATATTTTTAATACTGCTAAATTGTAGCGTCATTGGCTTAGTTAACAAGCATTAGCCACTATTCATCATTTAAAGGATTGTCTAATACCGCTTGATAAAGTAGTGCGGGTTTGGCATCTAATAAACCATTACCGAAGCCACGTAACCACCAAACCAGTTGCGAGGTTAAATTAACCGTTGCCTTTATGGTCAGGGTTTTATCACTATTTATCGTGACAGTTTGATCTTCACTGAGTTTACTTTCCGTTAAGCTTTTGCCCGCTTGTTTGGTAAATTTCAGCTCGATAGTAGCCTGCTTACCATGATTGGGCAGCTGACTGAATAAAGGGTGGCTAAAACCCATACCACCGGCATCCAAATAGTGATCCAGTTGAAAATTATCTGGCGTTTGCGCTGCACTTTCGAGTATCTCAACACTGGCAAATCGATGTAAGGCAAAGGTGCGAATAATTAATTCTGGGTCATCTGTGCGCGTCGCTAGCAGATAGATAATTACCCCACGCTGGATGATAGCGATAGGGTTTAAGGTATATTCGCTGGCTTGTGATTTATTGCTACGGGTATAGCAGGCTTTGATTTGTAGTTGATAAAATAAGGCGTGATAAATATTGTCTTTACTATCTAAATCAATATGCGGCGCAATCAAAGGCTGAGTAGCAGGCTCAATACGCACTCTATCAATCCATGAGTGAGTTACTTTACTATTTTTGAGTTGTCGACGTGCTAAGTCAAACCAAGGAAATAATTCATCTAGGATAACGGGTGGTAATAGTTGGGTCAGATTGGCTTCAACCATATTAAAAGCAACCGCTTGCGATAAATTCATATGCGGTAAGCTTTGTAGTGGGGCATCATCGCACCAGCGCCAGCCTTGTGGATTAGCGTTATTTTTTTCAATAGGAAAGCGTTTGGCGAGTGCATTTAAATCACGTTGTACGGTGCGTAAACTGATATCAAAACCTGCCAATATAAGCTGCTCATAGACATGAGTAGTACCCACCCAGCGATTACGCTGTAGCTGTGATAAGACTTGCCACTGCCGCGCAGTTGTCGCTGCTCCGTGACGATTATCGGCTGTATCTTCAGAGGCTTTATTGTCCGAAACCACAAGCGCATTTGCTTGCTCATCAACAGAGTGTTGAGCTTGGAGACGATCGGCGTCAGTATGAGCTACAGTCATTCAGAGATAACCTTATAAAGTCATGAGTCAGATTTTGAGCTAATTGCTAATTGGCTAGTAGCAAATTATTAATAGCGAATCACTAACAGATAATCATCGCAGAAAAGCATCGTAACGTCTAGGGATGTTCGTCGGTCGTTACGTCTTTGTCTTTCTTAACTGCTTTCCTTTTATCTTCTTTTTTTTGACGTTTTGCTTTACGCTTTTTATTAGCCTTCTTTTTTGATTTTTTATCATCAATGTCGTCATTAGTATCTTGGTTTTCATCCCACAGCATCAAACGGCTTAAGACTTTACCAAACAGCGTTTCCTTACGATAGCGACCTTTTTTATTCATGGTATCGATAGGCAAGCCAGTCATCAAGGTTAACGCTTCATTGAGCGTATGCACGCCATATATATGGAAGCTGCCAGCTTTGACGGCTGCAATGATGTCGTCACGCAGCATGAGCTGTTTGACGTTTGCCATCGGGATGACCACACCTTGCTGTCCGGTCAGTTCTTGCTCGCGGCAAGCATCAAAGAAGCCTGCAATTTTGGCGTTAATTCCACCGACTGCTTGCACCTCACCCAGCTGGTTCATAGAACCCGTAATCGCAAAGGATTGATTGATCGGTACGTTTGCTAAGGCTGATAAGAGCGCACAGCCTTCACTGACCGTCGCACTATCGCCATCAATATGAGCGTAGCTTTGCTCAAAAGCGAGTGAAGCGCTAAAATTTAGCGCATGGTGCTGACTAAATAGTGCCCGTAAATAGCTGGTCATAATCAGCATACCCTTGGCGTGTAAGCTACCACCCAAATCAACATCGCGCTCGATATCGAGGATTTCACCAGTACCGATATTTGGCTGAATGACCGCAGTCAGACGTGCTGGCATGCCGAATTCACTATCTGCATAACTTACTACAGTGAGGGCGTTGACTTGTCCGACAGCACTTCCTTGAGTTTGAATAAGCTGTTGACCGTTTTTTAGCTCATCCCAATATAGGTCGCGCAAGTATCCTGAGCGCTCGTCCATATCTTCGATGGCTTGCGTGACGTGATTCGCACTCACGATATTTTGACCACTTAAACGCGCCTGACGGTTGGATTCATGCAAGAGTTTAATGAGTAAGTCACTGTGTAGACTCAAGCGGTCTTGGTCTTCCGCTTGTAAGCTCAGGTATTCAAGCAGGGCAGCTTGCGCGCTCCTATCAAAAGGATAAAGCTTGGCATAATCGATAATATCAGCCATCTTTCCTACCAGCGCCAATTCGTGCTCATGGGTGCGAACCACATCATCGTGAAAGTCAGCGCGCACTTTGAATACCGCATCAAACTCAGGCTCAAGCTCAAGTAATTGGTAATATAAATCTGCTTCACCTAGCAAAATTACCTTAATATCAAGGTCAATAGGCGCAGGTGATAATGACAAGCTGCCTGTTAGGGTTAGCATTTGTTCAAGGCTTGAGAGTTTTATTTTACGTGACTGTAAGGCACGCTTGAGACCTTGCCAAGCATAAGGGTGCTCAAGCAAATGACTGGCTTCTAAGAGCAGATAACCACCATTGGCGCGGTGTAAGGCACCCGCTCGAATCATACTGACGTCAGTGGTAACCGTACCTAACTGGGTAATTTGCTCCACATGACCCAGTAAGTTTAAGTGAGTCGGCAAATCTTCAAAGATAACGGGTGCACCGCTATCAGGCTCATGACTGCTAATGACATTGACTGCATAGCGGCTGGGTGTCGTGGCCAGCAGCGCCGTCACAAATTCCTCATCATCGCCATTGACGATACGCTCGACATGCGTAACCATGTCGCCAAATACTGCTTTTAAATACTCGATGACCAGCGGATGAGTTGTAAATAGCTCATACACAGGTGCAAACAAAGGCTGTAGCGCCCGCCGCGCAATATTGCGATGTAAGGCTTCAATAGCATCATTGGCTTCATCTTCTAATTGTTCTAACGCAATCGTCAGCTGGCTCAGCCGCTTTTGCATATGATTCTTTTGAGCAAAATTATTCAGTTCAGTTTCATATTCGCGGCCGCCGTATTCACTATCATACTTATTATTGCTGTCGACGTTATTATCATTATCATCGTCGTCGGTATGAATATCAGCATGGTGTTTTGTATTTTTGGTTTTATCTGTCGCTGTTGGGCTTTTATTGCCGCTCGCCATTTTTGTATTAGTAGCAAAAGGAGGGTTCTCTTCTGCCGGCAGTTGACTAGGGTGTACAAACACCGCTTTATTATCAAATGAGCGGAACGTCAACGCTAAGTCGTACTGTTTGCCCTCAGCATTTAGCGCATCGTAAGCATGGCTTTCTTTTTGATGGGTATCATTTTTGATGGCTTCGATTTTGCTTTGATATTGATCACTGCGAAAGCGTTGGCTCAGGCGCTTTTTAGCTTGCTGCCACAAGTTGTTGACCTGTTGTTGCAATAGCGCTGCCTGACCGGCAGGTAAGTGCAAAGCCAGTGGCGTCCGTGGATCGGTAAAATTATGCACATACACCCAATCATCAGGCGTCGGTGCATCAGCGGCGATGCGACTTAGCAAGCGACTAATCACTGTGCGTTTACCCAAGCCATTTTCACCAGCAGCAAACACATGATAGCCACTAGCGTGGATGTCGAGTGCAGTGTACAGTGCCTTAAGCGCTCGCTGCTGCCCAAAACCGATATCTAAATCTGGTGCGGTGCGTGTATCTGTGGGTAGCAGGCTGGGCTCACTATAGCGTTTAAGCTGTTCGGCAGCGATAAGACAACGCTGATTGACTTCTGTGAATATAGGATGAGGCGTGATAGGCGCTGCTGGTTCGCTATCTGTTTGCTTATTATGTGTCTGCTTATGATTTAAGGTACTGGCAGGCGTTATCATATGGCTGGCGTCTTTTTGGTCTTGATTCATAAGGGTGTTTGGCTGTTCGGTCATAAGCGTATGGTCAGTCGTTTAATAAGGTTGAATGGTTATTTATTTTTAATGCTTGATTTTTACATTTGGTTGTTGATGGTCAATTTTTTATAATGGATAGGACATCTTACAAGATATAGCCACGTTTTAGAGAAGTCATTAGGCGCAATTTTGTATCATACAGAGATGCATGTTTTAGCTAATAAGAGTGCGCTTACCTTAACTTCGATATGATAATTTTAAGACTATCAAGGAAGAATAACGACTCAATGTAGGCGTAGATAGTATAAGATGGCGTACATCGGCGCAATCTGCAACTATTCAATGGGCAGCCTGCATGATAAAATAGACGGTTCACGTATCAAAACTGGATAATTCCTTGTATGTCAGACTCTACTAAAATATCTTCATCATCATCTGCTAGCACGGGTAATATCCATATTGATCCGACAGGCTTTGTAAAGCTTGGCGCGCAATTACCGACATTAGCACATATCTTGGCACAAGCGATCGATGAGCTGGGTCTAACATTGAGTGAGACGCAGCAGCGCACGTTATTATTGTATTTAGACCAGCTTTTATTATGGAATAAAGCGTATAATCTGACCGCCATTACTGACCCAGTAGAGGCGCTGATCAAACATGTTATCGACTGCTTGGCTATTATAACGCATTTACCATCAGGGTCGCTGCTTGATATCGGCACGGGCGCAGGCTTACCGGCGGTTATTATTGCGATTTGCCAACCTGAGCGCTCATGTACTGCCCTTGATAGTAATCAGAAAAAGATTCGTTTTATTAAGCAAATCAGCAGCGAGCTTGGTTTGAGTAACATGCAGCCTATCGCCTCGCGTATTGAAGCGCATGAAGCCAGCTATGATGTGGTCACGTCTAGAGCATTTGCCAGTTTGATAGATTTTGTTGATGCGGCACAGCCAAGACTAGCCGATGGTGGTTACTTATGTGCGATGAAAGGTAAGGCTCCGAGCGATGAGGAGCTACAAGCACTGGGCGATAACTGGGAGATTAAGACCATTAAACTTAATGTGCCACGTTTACATGATAGTCGTCATTTAATTGAATTGTCTTATAAAAATGTCTAAGCTATGAGCACACAAACAATCATGACACAACAAATGTTTTATTATGAAATATCATTTACTATATTATTTAGACAATAAAGCTTAAATATTGTTATTACTAATTTAGTATTAGGGCATTTGAGTCAAATAAGCTTTAACGAGATTCGGCATAAAATAAGTTATAAAAAAAACAGCTTAAATAAAAACCAGTAATAGATCTTAATTAAATTGAGTGAGTGTATGGAAATCATAGCAATTGCGAATCAAAAAGGCGGCGTGGGTAAAACTACAACGGCGGTAAATTTGACCGCCAGCTTGGCTGCCAAGCGCAAGCATGTACTGCTGATTGACTTAGACCCACAGGGCAATGCGACCAGTGGCACTGGTGTGGATAAAAACGAGCTAGAGCTGACCATAGCAGATGTATTGCTTGATGGCGTATCGCTATCTGATGCTATTGTTAGCAGTCCAGCAGGGTTTGACGTTATCGGTGCCAATCGTGATTTGGCTGGCATGGATATTACTTTGATGAGTAAAACCAACAGTCATGAGCTATTTAAAACAGCGATGGCGGATTTGGTCAATGATCAAATAGCGGCTCAAAAGCCTGCTTATGATTATGTGATTATAGACTGTGCGCCCAGCTTGAATTTACTGACGATTAATGCTTTGGTTGCGACTGATAGCGTTATTATTCCGATGCAGTGTGAGTATTATGCCTTAGAGGGTTTGGCTGACTTATCACAGACGATAGAGCGCTTAACTGAGTTGAATTCTAAGCTATATATTCGCGGCGTGGTGAGAACATTGTTTGATGCCCGTAATACCTTGGCTCGCGATGTGTCTGCCGAACTTGAAGCGCACTTTGGCGATATTATGTATAAGACGCATATTCCAAGAAACATCCGTTTAGCAGAAGCACCTGCGCATGGTCTGCCTGTTATTGCGTATGAGAGATGGTCAAAAGGTTCGCGCGCCTATCAAAAGTTAGCCGCTGAAGTCATGAAACAAAGCAGCTAGTTATATTGATAGAAGAGAAAATGGCTATTTATTAACACAGTGTATTAGCCATAACAGCAAACGATCAGCCAAACAATTAAGTACTGAAAAGTACTTAATATATTATTTATTAGTAAGCCGCATTAACAATCATTTGGCTTTTATTTTAGCGTTAGAGGATAGGTAATCATGGCGAAGAAAAGAGGGTTGGCTGCCAATCGAGGTTTGGATGCCTTATTGGGGTCAATCAAAAAAGAGAAGCAAATTACCGCCTCTGCCTTGCAAGATGATATGGCTGCGCGTGATGCGACTTTGCCAGCTGAAACATTAGATACAACAATGTCTGCCAAAACGGTTCGGGCAAAAGCCAGTGTAAAGTCGCTTGCTTCCGAGTCAATTACTTCGGAGTCAAAAGATACTGCTAATCGTAAAGCGCGTTCGCCGCGCACGATGACTAAAAGCAATGCTACTATCAATCGAGTGAATGGCACAGAAAATAGTGCATCTGAAGATCAGATCAGTTTGGTGCAAATTGATGTGACACGATTGCAAGCGGGTAAGTATCAACCCCGCCGTGACATGAGTGAGACTGCGCTTGCAGAGTTGGCATCTTCTATTGAACAACACGGCGTCATGCAGCCTATCGTTATCCGCCCATTGCTGGCGAATGAGGACAAAAGTGAAGCGTTTGTGACTCATGAAATCATCGCAGGTGAACGTCGCTGGCGTGCCGCAAAAATGGCAGGCAAATCAGTTATTCCAGCGATTGAGCGCGCCTTATCAGATGAGCTGGCGATTGCGCTCGCCTTGATTGAAAACATTCAGCGCGAAGACTTATCAGTGATTGAGCAAGCTGCAGCATTACAGCGTTTCCATACTGAATTTGGTATGAGTCATGCCATGATTGCTGAAGTAGTCGGCAAGGCACGTACGACGGTATCGAATCTACTGCGTCTGAATCAACTGCACGACACGGTGAAAGACCATTTAGCGAATAGCGCCCTAGATATGGGTCATGCGCGTACGCTCTTAGCTTTATCCTCTGAGCAGCAGCCTATTATCGCCCAAAAAATAATCGATGGTGGCATGACTGTACGTGAAGCTGAAAAGCTTGTTAAATCCATCTTGCAACCAGCGCCCAAAGCCAACCGCACTGAACAAGCCCAATCTCGCGATACTGAACGTTTAACCCAGAGGCTAACAGACATGCTAGGGGCGGAAGTTAAGCTTAAGCATAAAAAGGATGGGCAGGGTAGCGTCGAGATATTCTTCCATAGTCAAGATCAGTTAGCCGCCTTAATTAAGCACATCGAAGCACAGGCTTAAGCTATTGAATGCGTTTGAAATAACTGTTCAAATTATCTTGATGACAACCATTTTTATAAAAATATAAAAGAGAGTTCGTATGTGGGAGTTGGTAAAGGCGGGTGGTTGGCTGATGACGCCTATCGTGTTGTGCTCAATTTTGGCGTTAGTGATTATTATCGAGCGTAGCCATACTTTACAGTTTAATAAAATTGCACCTAATAGATTGCGCGAACAGTTAATAACTCGCCTACGTGAAAATGGTGATATCGGCCGTACGCAGTTAATGAATGTCAAAGAAAAAAGCCCTCTTGGCGATATTCTAGCGACGGGTTTGCTCTATCGCCAGTATGGCTTAGAGTCGATGACGATGCATATGCAAAACCGTGCCAGTGTACAAGTTCATCAATTAGAAAAGAACATCAATATGCTCGGCACCATAGGCGCGATTGCGCCATTGCTTGGCTTATTGGGCACAGTATTAGGTATTATCTCATCGTTTTTAGCCATTACTGATGGTGCGATGCAAGACCCGACGATGCTTGCTGCTGGCGTGTCACAGGCGCTGATCACTACCGCTGCCGGTATGATTGTCGCTATTCCAGCACTGGTGGCCTATCGTTACTTCCAGCGCCGTATTATTGATATCAATGCTCAGTTTGAGACCCAAGCAGGGCTCATGATTCAAGAGCTATATGATTATCAATTATTAGAGCATGCTCATAAGCCTAATGTACCTGCGCAACATATAGTGGCAGATGATCAGGCAGAAGCCGAGCGTTCAATTGATGGCTTGGGTTTAGATAAAATAGCGACCGCTACTTTGTACTAATGGTAGTACAGCAGCTATGATAATCCTACACTGAGCCCATTAGTACTAAGTACATTGAAGAGAGTAATATGCGCTTTAGAAAACCAACTGTTGAGCCGCTTGAAATTAATCTAACCCCAATGATTGATTGCTTATTATTTTTGATCGTATTTTTACTGCTTGCAACTTCGTTTAACCATTTTAGCCGTTTAAATATTATTCTTCCTGAAGCTGAGGGTGTCGCGCTGACAGAAGATAAAAATAGTATTGAGGTGGCTGTGCAAGAAGACGGTAGTTATCTGGTCAATGGTATCACTCTTGCCAGTAGTAACGAAGCAGAATTGACCAGCATGCTACAGCAAGAGACAGGTAGTAATCGTGATATGCTATTTGTCATTGCCGCAGATGCTAATGCCACTCATCAATCAGTGATACGAGTCATGGACGTCGCTGGTAAATTAGGCTTTTTAAATATAAACATCAGTACCGTTGTCCCGCTTGGTCAACCGCTACCACAATAATTGTGGATGGTTTTTTATAATGGAATTAAATAGTGTTATTAAATAGTACTATTAAGCGCTCCAATTGTTTTATGACGCTCTATATCTATCGTTAGCACTGTTTGATTAGTGCGATTCATTCTAGTTATTATACCTAAATTGAGGCTTTTATGAGCCAACCTGACATAACCAAAACCTCCGATACTTTACAGGCAACGCCAATACCTAAGCTTAAGACATTGTTGCGTCTATTGAGTTATCTTAAGCCGTATTGGTGGGCGCTGATATTAGTTATAGTAGGGTTTGCTATTAATGCGGCAACAGAGATTTGGATTGCTAAGTTATTACAATATATCACCGATGCCATCAATCAAAATGATCGAAGCAAACAAGCTTGGTTTCCTGCATTGATAATTATGTTGTTCTTTGTGCGTGGATTGGGTAGCTTTTTGGGTAATTATTACTCCGCTTTGGTATCGCGCAATCTTGTCTATAAAATAAGGGTAGAGGTATTTAATAAATTACTACGTTTGCCGAGCTCGTTTTACTTAGCCAATTCTTCTGGCACAATTTCATCTAAGCTTATTTTTGACGTAGAACAGGTGACAGCAGCTAGTACTGATTCAATGAAGACGCTAGTGCGTGATGGCTTGACCGTGATAGCTCTGTTAGGGTTTTTGCTCTATACCAATTGGCGTTTAACCTTGATTTTGTTTTTGGTACTACCGCCAATCTTATGGTTGGTTAATTTTGCTTCCAAGCGTTATATGAAACTCTCCAAAGGTGTTCAAGAAACCATGGGTGCGGTTAGTCATATAACCAACGAGGTCGTTGGTGGCTATCAAGTGGTTAAGAACTATGGTGGCCAAGCCTACGAGTCGCAGCGCTTTGATGATGTATCAAAGAAGAATCTGCGCCAAGGTATGAAAATAGTTGTCACCAATAGTATTAATACTCCAGCGGTACAGTTACTGATGGCAACGGCGATGGCGGTCGTAGTGTGGCTGGCACTACGTCCATCGGTCATCGAAAATATCTCGGCAGGTGAGTTCATCTCCTATATCGCTGCAGCAGGGCTGTTAAGTAAGCCGGTACGCTCACTGACCGATGTTAATCAGAAACTACAGAGAGGTCTTGCAGCCGGTGAATCTATATTTGAATTGCTAGATGAGCCTGAAGAAAACGACACTGGTATACTGGAACCTTCATTAACGGGCAGTATTCAACTGGAGCATGTTGGTTTGGTTTATCCAGATTCAACTGTGGCGCTGCGTGACTTTACTTTAGATGTGCGCGCAGGCGAGACAGTGGCACTAGTTGGACGTAGTGGCGCTGGTAAGTCATCCTTAGTAAATTTGCTAACGCGCACCTTATCGACTTCTTCAGGGCAGATTACACTTGATGGCATGCCGATTGAAGACATTAAGCTTGAGAGTTTGCGCGCCCAGATTTCTATGGTCAATCAGCAAGTGGTGCTCTTTAATACCACGGTTTTTAATAATATTGCTTATGGCAGCTTAGCCAATAAGACTCAGGGTGAGGTTGAGAAAGCAGCGAAGGAAGCGTTTGCTCATGATTTTATTATGAAAATGCCGAATGGCTATCAGAGTGAAGTGGGCGCTGAAGGTTTACAATTGTCAGGCGGTCAGCGTCAGCGCATATCTATTGCACGAGCATTATTGAAAGACGCGCCGATTTTGATATTAGATGAAGCCACTAGTGCTTTGGATAATGAATCGGAATATTATATTCAAAAAGCGCTTGATAATATTATGAAAGATCGCACGACGCTGGTCATCGCTCACCGTTTAACCACGATTGAGTCTGCTGATCGTATCGCTGTGCTAGATGGCGGGCGGATCGTCGAGCTAGGTACGCATGCTGAGCTGATGCAATTACACGGTCATTATGCGCAAATGTATGCTCGCGATTTTGAATAGCGGTTATTAGCCAATTTTAATTGATAGTGTTTTGCCGAATAAAATAAATAGTACTAGATGAATAGGATAAGTCGCAAATTATAATGAGTATTGAAACGACAATGACGCGTGCATGGCAACGTCAAGCCATTTGGCTTTGGTTTTTGTTGCCTATTAGTTGGCTATATACTCTGCTTATACTGTTACGCCGTCAAGCTTATAAAATAGGACTGTTTGCAAGTTACCGCGCGCCTATTCCGGTAATGGTTATCGGTAATATTACAGTTGGCGGTAGTGGCAAGACGCCATTGATCATTACTTTAGTGCGTCATTTGCAGCAGCAAGGCATAAAAGTAGGCATCATCAGTCGTGGTTATGGTGGCGATAGTAGTCAGATGCCAGCCTTGGTCAGATCGGATAGTTTACCCAGTGTGGTGGGCGATGAGCCATGCTTGATTGTCAATATGACAGGGGCTGCAATGGCGGTATGTCCGAGTCGTCAGCAAGCGGTTACTACTTTGTTGGAGTCATATCCTGACTTGCAATTAATTATTGCCGACGATGGCTTACAGCATTATGCGCTGCAACGTGATATTGAATGGATTGTGGTAGATGCGGCACGCGGATTTGGCAATAAGCAGCTGCTACCAACAGGATTTTTACGCGAGTCCATGTCGCGGTTACAAGGGGCGCAAGTCGTCTATCATCAAAAGACAGACGCCTCCTCAATTCATAATGATGAATCTGATAGTAATGCCTCTCTGACTGAGCGTTTAACGATGCATCTACAGCCGGATAATTTAGAGCTCTTATGGTCATGTAATGATCAAGTCGATGGTTTAGCTATAGTAAATATTGGGGTGCCTGAGAGAGGAAATCTAGTACATGCGGTGAGTGGTATTGGTTATCCCCAGCGTTTTTTTGATACCTTAGACTCGCTTGATTTTGAGGTCATCCAGCATCCTTATCCTGACCATTATGATTTTAGTCTAACTGAGTTGTTGCAGTATACCGAGCATCCTATCATTGTGACGAGTAAAGATGCGGTTAAAATAAGAGCGTTACTAGTGCAAGCTACTATTAATCAAACGCTTAGTGATGAATATAAAGAGCTGGTCAGCAGATTATGGGTATTACCAGTGACAGCAGTATTATCCGATAGTTGCTATGAACAATTACAGCAGCAATTACGAACTGTGAAGATCGCTATGAATAATGAAAAATTTGAGAGAGCAAACGTCTAAAGCTTATAATTGAAAACTTTGGATAATTTTTTAGGAATAGACCATGTCGCCAGCAGTTACGCCAGTCAAAACTCATATTGTCATTCCTGCGCGTCTCAAAAGCACGCGATTGCCTGATAAGCCATTATTAAGTATTCATGGCAAGCCGATGATACTTTGGGTAGCTGAAAAAGCGCAATTGGCTAATTTTGCTGATGATATGTGTATTGCTACTGACGATGAGACAATTGCCAAAATTTGTATAGATGCAGGCTTTGATGTCGTGATGACCAGTAGCGAGCATGCTTCAGGCACCGACCGTTTGGCTGAAGTTGCTAGCATTAAAGGCTGGTCTGCGCATGATATTGTGGTCAATATGCAAGGCGATGAGCCACTGGTGCCGCCGTTATTGTTAGAGCAAGTCAAAGCATTATTGGTGCAAGATACTGATAGCGTGATGGCGACTTTGTGTGAACCGATCGAAGACTATGATACTTTTATACGTCCATCGGTCGTCAAAGTCGTCAGCCAGACTTCTAACCAGCAGCAGCGGGCGCTTTATTTTAGTCGAGCAGCGATTCCCTGTGAGCGTGATGTCGTATTAGCAAATGAGAATAATAAACAACCACCAAAAAATGCCTTTCGTCACTTAGGGCTATATGCTTATCGCGTTAGTCTATTACAGCAGTTTGTCCACTGGCCACAAACGCCCCTCGAAATACTAGAAAGCTTAGAGCAGCTACGTGTGTTAGAAAATGGCGGGCATATTGCTATCGCAACAGCAGCGTGTCCGCTTCCAGCAGGTGTTGATACGCAAGAAGATTTAGACCGCTTAAATGCCATGAGTTTGTCAGCTTTTCAAAACGGTTGATATTAAATAGCCTAAGTAAAAATAATATGGTTTTTGGTTAAGTGCTAAATTATTATCCGGTATTCAGAGGTGTTGAGCGATAGCTATGAGTGACATGACAGAAACGACAAGTACAATGCCAATGACGCCTATGACGCCAACGATACCTAGAACAGATAGTATTTATTTTGCACCATTACTACCGTGGCAAAAAGAGCTATGGTCACAGCTGACGAAGCGAGTATCAATGCCACAGCAATCCTTACCACATGCGCTCTTGGCTGCTGGTATGCAAGGAATGGGTAAGCGCGCTTTTGTATGGCGTTTGGTAGCATGGTTATTATGCCGCAAGCGTGATGTCAATCCACTCGGCGCTTGTGGAGATTGTGAGAGCTGTCAGTGGCTTAGGTCGGGTACCCATCCAAGTTTACAAGTATTGCCAATTGTCAGTATGCCTGTCAGTGCCGATAATGCTCATAGTGAAGAAGCGTCCAATAGTACTGGCAAAGACAAAAAGTCTGCCAAAGCAGCGAGCAATGCAGCACTAAAGATAAAGGTGGATGATATTCGTGCCTTACAGCCTTTTATTTATCAAGGTGGGCAGGGTATGCGTATTTGTGTACTCGATCATGCTGAAAAAATGACGATTGCTGCTGCTAATGCGCTACTTAAAACCTTGGAAGAGCCACAAGCACAAGTCCATTTATTGTTGATTAGTGATGCCCCTGCGCAGTTGCTACCGACGATCAAAAGTCGTGTGCAGCAGCTGGCATTGCAGACGATTGACCCTGTTATTTCATCAGATTATGTTACTCAGGCGTTGGGTAGTACTATCAATCGTGAAGCGATTGGTACGGATGCGATTGAGCAGCTTATACAATTAGCGAATGGTGCGCCTTTAGCGGCGATAGCACTTGCTCATGCGCCGTGGTATAGCAAGCGTGCGCTCTGGCTGACAACATGGCAGGCATTGCGTAGCGGCAAGCGTAGTAGCGTAGCAGCAAGCGATTATTGGCAAACCCAGCTCGGTATTTCAGAGTTTATTCAGTTGTCTGAGCTAATGTTGCTTGATATCCGCCGTGTTTGTTTAGGGTTTGATGCGCTGCAAAAAGACATTAATTTTTTAACGAATTTAAGTGATTATAAACCTATCGATACTGGGCTAGAGGCTTTTGCACATAGCTTACTAGAGACGAAAATAGCACTACAACAAAATGTGCAAGAAAAATTTGCCTATGATAAGCTGATGCAAGAATTGGCTAATTTATAATAGATAGCAAACCAAAAAATACGATTAGTGGCATCAAATTCATATTTAAGATTTATGGTTTGCGCTTAAATACCATTAACAATGTATTGAAAAATACAGAAAACTTCATTGATAAAGGAAGCTAACTATGGCAATGCCAGGACGTGGTGGGATTTTAACCTGTCATATTGAAAATATGGATATGTTATATGCAAGCTATCTATCCTTTGTTACTAACGGCGCATTGTTTGTACCCTCTGACCGAGCGCAAAAACTGGGCGATGAGGTGTTTATTGCCGTGACTTTGCCCAATTCTAGCGAGCGTTTACCCATGAATGGCAAGGTGGTTTGGGTTAATTCCAAAGCCCAAAGTGGTCGACCAGCGGGTTTTGCGGTACAAATTGGCACTGATATGTCTGGACTAAGAATCAAAAACGAAGTCGAACGTTTATTGGCGGGTAAGATTGACAGCTTACAATCTACTTATACTATGTAGTATTGATGCCTATCAGTAATCCTAGGTGCTGTGATTAAGATGGATATTAAAGAGACGGCTCCATTAAAAATGATGTCATAAAAACAGCCTTATACTTTTATAAGGCTGTTTTTTATTAGCAGTATAGTTTTAGACAATGGGAAAATGTGAGTGCTAATAACGCGGCGGCACATACATATCATCGGGGATAGGCTCGCGGTAATACTCATCGTCGCGCTTTCGTTCAGGCAGTTCTACTTCATCGCGCGGCACTTCTTTATAAGGAATCTGCTCGAGTAAATGCGCAATACAGTTGAGCCTTGCGCGTTTCTTATTATTGCCCTCGACCACCCACCAAGGCGCTTCAGGAATGTGAGTACGCTCAAACATGGTCTCTTTTGCCTTGGTATAATCTTCCCAGCGCCGCCGTGATTGTAAGTCCATCGCCGACAGCTTCCACTGCTTCAATGGATCATGAATCCGGCTCATAAAGCGAGAATGCTGCTCATCATCAGTAATTGAAAACCAATATTTTACCAAGCGAATCCCCGAGCGTACCAGCATACGCTCAAACTCCGGTACCGATTGGAAAAATTCTTCGTACTGCGCATCCGTACAAAACCCCATGACACGCTCGACGCCCACACGGTTATACCAGCTGCGATCAAATAAAACAATCTCACCAGCAGCAGGTAAGTGCGCCACATAACGCTGAAAATACCATTGTGATTGCTCACGTTCAGTGGGTGCGGGTAGAGCTGCGACGCGGCAAACACGGGGATTCAATCGCTGGGTAATACGTTTGATCGCGCCACCTTTACCCGCAGAATCACGTCCTTCAAATATCACAACAATGCGCTCACCGCGATCAACCACCCAATCTTGCAGTTTGATAAGCTCACGTTGCAAGCGTACCAGCTCTTGAAAATAAGTGCGTCGATCTAGGCGCTCTTGCTCACTCATCTCGCGACCATCAAAACGAAAGTCGCGCACATAATCATCTATCTCGTTTTCAAGTTCTTCATCATAACTGTCAATTAAGTCTTGATGCATCTTGCGTCGTAGTTCGTCGTTTAAGAGATCTTTATCCATCCGCTCGATAAACGTCACTTGCTCAGGTAAGGTCATTTCACTAGATCCTTGCGCTGTTAAGGATTTGGGGTCACTTGCTGAGAAGGGATTGTTCATAGTAAGCTCCTGATAAATATTTTTATGGTTATTATAGGTATGACCTTTACTTTAGCATATCTAATCATGAAGCTATGTATTGGCTATTTTTCACCGTCTAACTATTTCATTATTGTGTTTTTATATCTTATGTTATTAACGTTATTATTTTAAAAATATTTTCATTAAGACAAAAAAGCACCCTCTAATCAATGGATTAAAGGGTGCTTTTATAACGAGATACTATTTAGCTAAACAATAGCTTAGCTAAGTAACAGCGAGTCTTACTTCTCTAGAATACAAGTAACACCTTGACCGCCCGCTGCGCAGATAGAGATAAGCGCACGACCTGAACCTTTTTGATCTAGTAATTTGGCAGCAGTTGCTAGGATACGACCGCCAGTAGCAGCAAATGGATGTCCTGCAGCAAGTGAAGAACCATTCACGTTTAGTTTGCTACGATCAATCGAGCCTAGTGGCGCATCAAGTCCTAGACGCTCTTCACAGAACTTCTCATCTTCCCATGCTGCCAGTGTTGATAATACTTGTGAGGCAAACGCTTCATGAATTTCATAAAAATCGAAGTCTTGTAAAGTTAGACCAGCACGCTCAAGCATACGCGGTACGGCATAAGCAGGCGCCATCAGTAGACCTTCTGTATCACCAGATTTACCGATGAAGTCAACAGCGGCTGTTTCTTGATGGACGATATAAGCCAATGGTTTTAGGCCATGTGCTGCAGCCCACTCGTCAGTACCCAATAGGATACAAGACGCGCCATCAGTCAGCGGGGTAGAGTTAGCAGCAGTCATGGTTGGTTTGGCATTCTTTTTACCAAAGACAGGCTTTAGCTTGGCCAGTTTTTCCAAAGTGGTGTCTGGACGCAAGTTGTTATCGCGAGTCAAACCTTTATATGGGGTGATTAAATCATCAAAGAAACCTTCGTCATAAGCACGTGCTAGGTTTTGATGGCTATTAAAGGCAAGCTCATCTTGCGCTTCACGGCTGATGTTCCATTCAAGCGTGGTGATCGCTTGATGATCGCCCATTGATAGACCAGTACGTGGCTCGCCATTCTGTGGTGAATCGATTAAATCTTTTGGATTTAGACCCATTAATGCTTTTAGACGTTGTTTGTTGTCTTTAGCGGCGCCCAATTTAATCAACACTTTACGTAAGCCATCACCGACCGCGATAGGAGCATCAGAGGTTGTATCAACACCGCCAGTAATGGCTGAATCGATGATACCAAGGGCGATTTTATTGGCGGAGGCAAATGTTGCTTGCAAGCCAGTACCACAAGCTTGTGAGATATCATAAGTTGGGGTATGTGGGTTAAGCGCCGTGTTTAGGGCCGCTTCACGAGTTAAGTTGATGTCGCGGCTTAATTTCATGACTGCACCAGCAACCACTTCACCAATTTTTTCATCTTGTAGATTATAACGTTCAATCAGACCATCCAATGCAGCCGTTAGCATATCAGTATTGCTAACATCAGCGTAGCTACCGTTTGAGCGTGCAAATGGGATACGGTTACCACCTAAGATAGCCACACGATGCTGACCTGAGCTAAGCTTGGTGGTACTGGCTTTTTTAGCAGCCGTGGTTGTTTTCTTGGCAGTTGTCGCTTCGACCTTTTTATCAGTGCTGTCTTTGTCGTTATTAGCTTTATCGTTGCTTTCTTTAGCAGCAGTACTTTTGCTATCTTTCGCTGGCGTTTCTTTTTTAGGGCTTGACGCTTTTGAGTCTGTAGCTTTAGTGTCAGCTTTTTTCGTATCAGTCGCGGCTTTATCAACAGCAGTATCTGTGCTTTTAGCATCGGTAGCTTTAACGACAGTAGTTTCAACAACAGGGCTATTTGGGTGATTGTTTGTATTACTCATAATATTATCCTTAAAAAGTATGGGTAGAAGAAAAGAGAGATATCAATAAAAAGATATTTAAAACCTTTCGAGCAAGCTCAAAACACCTTAAACAACATATGCAGATATTATCATTTATTGCGGCACATATTACATAACATCGTTGCTGATCATAAGGCGCTTTTTATAGCCTTACTGTATATCTTTAGCAAACGATGTGACGCTTATTTACAGTCGTTGCAAGCTTTGATGGATATAAATATAAGCCTTATAAACTGGCTAGTATGGATTAAAAGCATTGCATAACAGTGCGTTTGATAATATATTGTTATCGATAAATGAGTTTGCCATAACTTATAGGTCTGATTTTAGCACAAGATAAGGCTTTTTGAAGCTAGAAAAAGTTGCCATCTTGTATACTGGCTTGTTTACAGATTGTTATAGACATTAGTAGCTTTTGGACTTGTTTATCATGGAAGTGTATAGTTAAGGCAGATTTACACCCATTTACTAAATACTAATAATTTTTATGAATGATGATGTAGGTGAGTCTCTATAATAGGCGCATTGCATTTTTGTTTACTGTTATTTTAACCGTTAACTATAGGATTATATTATGTCAGACCGTTATGGTGATTTTGTTCAGTCTTCTATTGGTAAAAAAGTGGCGAAGAATTTAGGTTTACCCATGCCAGTAGATCTTGATCGTTTTGATAGTGGTCAACCTTCGGTACGCGGTAGTGTATTAGTCGGCCGTGCGGATGGTGCTGATAAAACAATCAGTGAGTCAGTGGCGCGTATTTTGTCAGAACTTCACACTGAAGTATTTGTGAACAGTGGCGATGACGCGAAAGATGCGCTTTCTGATGCGGGCGTTAAAGCAAAAGCCAATACTGGCAGTGAGGATAAATTCAAAGTTTTATTGTTTGATGCCAGTAATATCAGTAATGCTGCTGATCTTAAACAAGTTTATGAGTTCTTTCATAGCGTTGCTCGCCGTGTAGAGAAATCAGGTCGAGTGATCGTCATTGGTCGTCCACCAGAAGCTATCACTGATATCGAAACGGCATTGGCTCAGCGCGCGCTTGAAGGTTTCGTGAAATCTGTTGGTAAAGAATTTAAACGTGGTATTACTGCCCAGCTTATCTATGTTGAAGAAGGCGCAGAGCAGAATCTAGATTCAACGCTACGCTTTTTCACCTCAGCCCGTTCAGCTTACGTCTCAGGACAGGTCGTACGTGTTAGTAAAGGCGATGCTGTTGATGTTGATTGGACGCAGCCTTTAGGCGGCAAAACCATGCTAGTGACTGGAGCAAGTCGCGGTATTGGTGAAGCAATCGCCCGTGTCTTAGCTCGTGAAGGCGCACATGTGATTTGTTTGGATGTACCGCAGCAGCAAGCTGACTTGCAGAAAGTCGCTAGTGAGATTAGTGGTTCTGCCTTAATGGTTGATATCACTAGTGATGAAGCGGGCGCAGAAATCGCCGAAGCGGCGAAAAAACGCGGTGGTCTAGATTCCATTATTCATAACGCTGGCGTGACTCGTGATAAGACGCTTGCTAATATGGATGAGCAGAAGTGGGATATGGTTATCAATATCAACTTGGGCAGTATCGCTAAGCTGAACCGCTACTTGCTTGATAATGATGTGCTAAAAGACAACGCTCGTATTGTTTGTGTGTCATCGATCTCAGGTATTGCTGGTAACTTAGGTCAAACCAACTATGCCACTTCGAAAGCTGGTGTTATTGGCTTGGTCAATGCGACTGCTAAACAGTTAGAAGATAATGCCAAAGGCATGACGATCAACGCTGTTGCCCCTGGATTTATCGAAACGCAAATGACGGAAGCGATTCCATTTGCCATTCGTGAAGCTGGTCGCCGTATGAACTCAATGAGCCAAGGCGGCTTACCAGTAGATGTGGCTGAGACCATTGCATGGTTTGCATCACCGGCTTCTGGCGGTCTAAATGGCAATACGGTTCGTGTTTGTGGTCAAAGCTTACTGGGTGCATAATATCGATTTATTATTAGCTATGTGTAATAAATAAGCCGGCGATAAATACATGCTATCAAGTGTGATTTTAATCTACCTCACATATGCTTACGAAAAAATTGCTGATAAATTGTAATAAAGCTGCCCAAGGGTGGCTTTTTTATGATAAAAACACAGTAATAATAAGTTGAATGATTTTTCACTCTGGTAAACCATTATTACTTTAATTAAAAATAATCATATTGATTAAAGATAGTCTCTACTTTATTGTTAAACCATACATTTCAATCAACGAATTTATAACTTTTTAGATGCAGCCATAAAATTTGCTCAAGCCCTACTTAGGATTTATTATGTCAGACAAACATTATGATGCGTTGCCAAAAGCGCATACTACCTATGCTAATATCGTAAAAAGTTTATTGCCGATCGGCAATGGTAAAGTCAGTCGTGATGAGTTGCCGCAAGCGACTTACTATGTGGACGATTTGCATATTGACCAAAGCAATCTTAACGATTACCGTAAGATTTGTGGCTTTGCTGACAACGGCAAAGTGCCTATTACGTATTTTTCTGTGTTATCACAAACTTTGCAGATGAACATGATGGTCAAAGAGCCATTTCCGTTTGCTATGTTAGGTCTGGTACACGTTGATAACAGCGTGACCCAGTATCGTCCTATTGGTGAGCGTGAAACGGTTGCAATGGCGGTGACGTTTGATAATTTACGTGATCATGCGCAAGGTCAGCAGTTCGATTTTGTTACCACTGTAAAATCACAGGATGAAATCATTTGGCAGGGAACGTCTACTTATTTATCCCGTAGCAAAAAACCTGCCAGTAGTAAGGATAAAAAAAGCAGCCCGCGTCCAGTGACGGTTAAGCCGACAGTCAATGAAGAGGGTGTGCATAGTATCTTTGAAGTGCCAGAAGATATCGGTCGTCGTTATGCGTTTGTTTCAGGCGACTTTAATCTTATCCATCTGCATCCGCTATCAGCGCGCGCCTTTGGTTTCCCAAAAGCAATCGCTCATGGCATGTGGTCAAAAGCCAAATGTTTGGCAATGATGGATGAGCTGCCGGATGCTTGCACGGTTGAGGTATCATTTAAGCTACCTATTTTCTTGCCAGCAGAAGTAGAGCTTATCGCTGATTCGGTGGCGCAGTTACAAAGCGCAGAAGACAGTTGTGAGTTTGGGCTATTTAGCTCTAAAAACGACAAGCCGCATCTTGTAGGTGTGATTAAGTTGCAGGATGCAAACCAGTAAATTAAGATTTTTCTATCCTAATAGCCCTATCTAACGAACAAATTTATAATTATGACTTTACCTGAAAATACGCTTAACCCAACCCAAGCTGATAACTCAGCAGCTATAAACCAAAGCGCTGCTAATGAGCCTAAAGACAATACTGTTGCTGATAACGGCATCAATCTCGTAGCTATTTTCGAGCCTTATTTTCGCCCTGATGAAAATACCATTGTATGCGGTGCGCTCGATGACGAAAAAGTGGCGGCCTTGGCAGCAGCTGGGGTTGAGTTGGTGATTAATTTACAACCTGATGGTGAGTTGAGCTTTGATGAGCGCGCGGCTGTTGAGCGCGCAGGTATGTATTATGAGCAGTTACCTATCAGCGGTGTCGAAGATTTAAAACAGCTTAAAATATTGGCATTTGATAATATATTACGTCAGTATCATGGTAAAAAAATAGCCATGCATTGTGGCTCTGGTAATCGTGCTGGAGCAGTAATGGCGCTGCGAGCCGGTTGGCTACGTGGGCGTAAAATGGATACGGCTATGGAACGTGGGCGCAGTCATGGTCTCACCAAACTTGCAGAAGAAGTCCATAATCGTTTATTAGTACCGCGCTAAAATATAATTGTTACTGAATAACAAAGAGGCGACCAATAGGTGGCCTTTTTTATTAGCAAACTTATATCATAAACCTTTATTTTTGAGCATTTAGATAGTCGATAAAAACGCAATATTTGATAAAAAACGAGGAAGTCATGATAAATAATGATGAAAATAATAAACAAGACTCTAATAAAAAAGACTCTAATAAACATATCAATCCTAAGATTCAGCACCGCTTACAGCAGCTACTAACGGATTTACAGCTTGATGATGCGCCAGCAGGTGGCGCGCTGGTGGTTTACCAAGCTGGGAAGTGTATCGCGCAGGCGAGTGTCGGTATGGCACGATCAGACTTGTCATGGAGTTCTAATACGTTGTCGCTTAATTTTTCTACAGGCAAGGGCATTTTAGCGACACTGGTTCATGTCTTGGTCTCGCAGAAAATGCTCAATTATGACACGCCGATTGCTCATTATTGGCCAGCATTTGCAGCACAGGAAAAAGCGCAAATTACCTTGCGTAACGTTATGTCTCATCAGGCCAATGTATTTTCGATTCAGAGTATTGAGGTAGATAATGACATGGTGCTTGATTGGGGAGTAATGCTCGAAAAAGTCGCAGCAATGCCAATAACTGTACCTGAAGATGCTGCATTATATGACAGCGCTTATAGTGCGTTGGTGTATGGCTGGGTATTAGGAGGCGTGATAGAAGCAGTCACTGATATGCCATTGGCTGAGGCGTTACATCATTATTTGACGCACCCTTTGGGCATTGTAGATAGCTGCTATTTTGGCGTACCAGACAGCAAAGTAAGCAAGGTTGCACGATTGGTTAAGAATTTTGATGTAGTAGCGCAAGAGGGCAGTCAAGAAAGCCGCCAGCAGTCAGCACAAGCGCGTCCTCGCCGTAGTAAACCAGTCTTAAGAGCGGACTCTGAAAATACTCTACATACTTATACAAGCTTACCAAGCTATGCTTATTGGCAGAAAAAAGCGATAAAAAATCAAATAACAGTAGGTAAAACGGATAATGAAATTGTTGATGAAATACCAAGCTTAGATACCGCACAGATCAATCGCTTATATTTTAATAACAGTCAGCTCAATCTCAAAAATTATAAGGCTGCTCTCGTACTTGCCAATAAACAACCTATTGACTATTACGATAAACAGACGCTACAGGCAATCATACCCGCTGCCAATGGTGTGGCTTCAGCGCACGCCCTAGCGACTATCTATGCAATGCTAGCCAATGGCGGCGTGTGGCAAGGGCAAACACTGATTGATGAGAAAACTTTTAAACAATTATCAACGCCGCAAGTCACTGGCATGGATGCGGTGATGCCCGCTCATATGGATTGGCGTTTGGGCTATCATCGTCGATTTAGTATCTGCCAAGGTGATGGTTTCAATGAGGTTATAAACGATACTAACAATAATACCGAAAATGATACTGAAAATTATACTGAGCAAGCCTTTGGTCATATGGGCTATAACGGCTCGGTTGCTTGGTGTGACCCTGCGCGGCAATTGTCTTTTGCCTTTATCCATAACTTTGATGTGACTATGCTCAATGATATCCGTCAGTTTGCGCTGACTGAAGCAGTATTAGCGTTGGTTGATTCTGAGATTTAATGGGCATAAATTTTTATGAATATCAGTCTTGAGCTGTACGGTTAATGCTATTGACGCGGCTTATTTGGTGTCATTTTCAGTAGCCTTACTGCGCTTAAACCATGGATAAAAATAGACGTTAAAATCACAATTGAGCATACTATCCAAAGTTTCAGGGCATCTTCATCATTGAAAAAACCTTGGTTGAGTGCATAAGACAAATAGTACAAGGTGCCAATACCGCGAATACCCAGTGCGGAAATAGCATATTTTTCAGTACGGGGTAGATTAAGTCCGGATAAGGCAATAAACCCGCCAAGTGGACGAATCAGCAATAAAAAAGTGAAGCTGACAATATAGACGCGCCACGTCAGCTCGACCCCAGCTTGTAGACCTTGACCAAGGAACATGCCAAAGATGACGAGTACCAACGACATCAGCAAACCTTCTGATTGTTCAGCGAAATCATGCAGTTTATGATGATAACTATGCTCATGTTCTGAGCGGCGGAATACAAATGCTGCTATAAATACCGCAATAAAACCGTAGCTATGGACATATTCTGCCAGTCCATATGCTATCAGAGTGAGGGCTATCACTACATAGCCTTGAGAAATAGTTGTCTCGCGGCTGTACTTCGAAAACACCAGTTTTGCCATTACTTTGCCAACGATAATACCAACCAGCAAACCTGCGCCAACTTTCCATAGCACATCGTGGGTAAACCATGACCAAAGCATCTCACCCGTAAAACGCTGTCCTCCGCTATAGGCTTCCGCTATCTTAATCGCGAGATACACAAAAGGAAACGCTAAGCCATCATTCAATCCAGCTTCTGACGTTAGCGTAAAACGCGGTGTATCTTCGCCACCAGTGTTAGGTGGCCCAACCTGTATGCTTGATGCCAGCACGGGATCGGTAGGGGCAAGTACGGCGCCCAATAAGATTGCTGCGCCCAGTGTCATACCAAAGGCATAGTAGCCTAAGACTGCCATCGCAAAAATACCAATCGGCATAGTGATGATCAATAGGCGCATCGTTGGGCGCCATAGTTGCCAAGATAGCTTGGTATCAATTTTGATACCAGCACCGACCAAAGAAACCAATACCACAATTTCCGTCAATTTTTCGATAATCAGACCATTATCGATAGGGTTGAGAAACGCCAGACTCGTCCACCAATAGCCCATTAGTAAGCCAAAGCTCACCTGTAACATAGGCAATGAGATGGGAGTGCGTTTAAAAAGGATGGGAAACAGGGCGCCAGATAAGAAGGCAATGCCGCAGACCAATAAGAATAAATTATAATTTTCAATCATAAGGTTTGCGCACACTGTTATGTTTATTCAATAATTTGAAATTAACGATCAATGTCAGTTATTTATCAAAATAAAAGGCTGTTGTGGATGATATTTAATATATTTGAATAACAGACCATGCGCTTGTCATAACATAGCCGTTATCAATAGGTGTTTATAATGACGGTAAAGTCCTTGCAATACCGCAAATAAACGTTATCAGAATAACGTCTACGTTGTTTTTTGGTGAAAAAAAAGCCTGCATAGCGCAGGCTTTGGATCACTCTATAATAATCGACTGTTTAAAAAGGTTGTGATTGAATGGCTCGTTTAGCGCTCTACTTGACTCACATCACGTACCGCGCCAGTATCCGCACTGGTAGTCATCGCCGCATAGGCACGTAGCGCAGGTGTCACATGACGCTCGCGGCTCACAGGCTTCCAAGCATCACGACCACGACTTTCCATCTCTTCGCGACGCGCGGCCAAATCAGCATCGCTCACCTGCATGTTAATCGTACGATTTGGGATGTCGATATGAATGGTATCGCCCTCGACAACCAAACCAATCGCACCGCCTTCAGCGGCTTCAGGGCTGGCATGACCGATTGACAAGCCAGACGTACCACCAGAGAAACGACCATCGGTCAGTAGCGCACACTCTTTACCCAAACCTTTAGATTTCAGATAAGTCGTTGGGTAGAGCATTTCTTGCATACCCGGACCACCTTTAGGACCTTCGTAGCGGATGATAACGACATCACCGGCGACGATGCTGTCAGCTAATACGGCGGCGACTGCGTCATCTTGTGACTCAAAGATACGCGCACGACCAGTAAAGACTAAGATACTGTCATCAACGCCAGCGGTTTTGACCACGCAACCGCGTTCCGCAATATTACCGTACAATACCGCAAGGCCACCATCTGTTGAATAAGCATGCTGGGCACTGCGAATACAACCTGACTCACGGTTGACGTCGAGGTTTGACCATTCTTTTGATTGTGAGAATGCTTGAGTGGTACGTACGCCGCCTGGGGCTGCAATGTATCGTGCACGCGCTTCAAGATTGTCAGGATTCATAATATCCCATTTATCAATCGCTTCTTTCATCGTCGCGCTATGAATGGTCGGCAAGTCAGTTTTGAGCAAGCCGGCACGATCAAGCTCGGCTAATAGCGCAAATACACCGCCAGCACGATGCACATCTTCCATATGATACTTTTGTGAAGCCGGTGCAACTTTGGCAAGGCAAGGGACACCGCGACTTAAACGGTCAATATCGTGCATCTTAAAGTCAACTTCGGCTTCGTTAGCAGCAGCAAGCAGATGCAAAATGGTATTGGTAGAGCCACCCATTGCAATATCTAAGGTCATGGCATTTTCAAAGGCCGCTTTAGTGGCGATTGAGCGCGGTAGCACCGAATCATCATCTTGCTCATAGCGACGTTTGGCTAGTGCAACAATAGTGCGACCCGCTTCTAAAAACAGCTCGCGACGTAGCGAGTGCGTTGCCAATAGTGAGCCATTACCCGGTAAAGCCAATCCCAATGCTTCGGTCAAGCAGTTCATAGAGTTGGCGGTGAACATACCTGAGCACGAACCACAAGTAGGGCAGGCTGAGCTTTCAATCGCCAACACATCTTCATCACTAATGCTGTCATCAGCGGCATCCATCATCGCATCAACGAGGTCAAGCTTACGAATGGCATTGCCTTTACTGTCAACACTTTGCGCATCACTTCCGCCATCATTGTTATGACTGTGTGCCACGGTACTGGCGATAATTTTACCCGCTTCCATTGGGCCACCTGAAATAAATACCACTGGAATATTGAGGCGCATGGCTGCCATCAACATACCTGGGGTGATTTTATCGCAGTTAGAAATACAAACTAATGCATCTGCACAGTGAGCATTGACCATATATTCAACAGAGTCAGCAATCAAGTCACGACTCGGCAATGAGTACAACATGCCGCTGTGTCCCATGGCAATACCGTCATCAACTGCAATAGTATTGAACTCTTTTGCGACGCCGCCAGCTTTTTCAATCTCGCGCGCGACCAATTGTCCTAAGTCTTTCAGATGCACATGCCCAGGTACAAACTGGGTAAATGAGTTGGAGATAGCAATAATAGGTTTGCCAAAGTCATCATCCGTCATGCCAGTAGCGCGCCATAGTGCTCGCGCACCTGCCATATTACGACCGCCGGTAGAGGTTTTTGAGCGATAATCCATGTGATATTCCTTACAATGAGGCGAGGTGACTTAAATTTTTCACCTTTAGGTTCTATATTAATAGTGTGCTTTTTATAGAGAGTGAGTACTATTGAATAATACTAGGTCGTTACCATACCATTAGATATGAGTAACTAAAAATAATTAGACGATAATCATCAAGACTTGAGGGTCAAAAATTTATGCAAGACGCTCTAAAATGGCGGTTTCAAACCAAGGTAACTCAGTTTTATCTGCTTCTAGCTTAGCGATAACGACTAATGCATGAGTCGCTGGCAAGAACTGATAATCAGCGCTAGCATCAATAGTCAGTAGTGGCTCATTGCTTACGGCATGCTCATCAATACTGATTAGTGTTTGCTTATCGTTTTTGTACAGTACATCAATACGACCAAAAAACTGCCATTCTTTAAAAGCAGTAATGATAGCGTCAGCTTCGTTTTTAGTATAAATCTGCTGCGTGTCTTTGCCCGTATTGGTCCAATGCAAACGAACGGCTAATTGTAATACCTCGCTAAACACCACCAATGAGCCAATCACTTTGACATGCCACGGACTGGATATGAGTGCTTCGTCGATACCAATCAGCTTAGCGGCCTTAGCAGCAGTCATGGGCGTATTAAATTGGGAAAGTAGGGTTGGCGTAAGTGGATAATTCGCTTTGATACTGTCCTCTAAGCTGTCATAGTGATATAAAAACGGTAACGGCAAATCTTGCGTGACGGTTTTTTTACTGATTTTACAATTATGTAGCCGCCAACTGATTGTCTTATCGGTCACCGCTTCAGCTAAAATAATAGCGTTAGGATCAGTGATTTGAGTACTATTCGAGACTATCACCGCCTCTTGCTCATCACTGTCAGCCATAATGGTATCTAATACAGATGCCGTTGCTGTATTGTAGGGTTCTGAATAAGTGTCATGATTATCTGATGATTGAGTGGACAAGGTTGTCAAATCCATAAACGTAGGGTTATTAAAATAGAGGATTAATATAACATTTATAGTGTATGACTCGTCAATAAATTAATCATCAACCAAGCTGGCTTCTATATAGATAAATTTGAGTCGTTGCTTTATCGGGCACTTGTACTTAACCTATATTTCGTCCACTATATTTTATGACATAATTTCATGACATATTTATCACTCAGTACCCATAAATCATTAAGGAATAAAAATGAGCCAAGCTAATCAGCAAACTACCTATGATGATACTGCCTATAATGACGATAATATCTTTGCCAAAATGTTAGACGGTGACATTCCTTATCACAAGGTTTATGAAGATGATAAAACCCTCGCTTTTATGGATATCATGCCACAAGCAAAAGGGCATGTATTGGTCATCCCTAAGCAAAAAGCGGTTGACTTGGCTGATCTTGAACCTGAGTACGCAGCAGCTGTTTTGATGACTTGTAAAAAAATTATGCAGGCCCAGCGTCAAGTGTTTAAACGTGAAGGTATTATTCAAATGCAGTTAAATGGTTCTGAAGCGGGACAGACGGTGTTTCATTACCATGTGCACCTGATTCCCTCTAGTATCCATGAATTAGGTAAGCATGCTATCAAGATGGCCAATCAAGACGAATTGGCAGAGCAGGCTCAGCAGTTGGCAGCTATTATTAATGCTTGAAGTTGAAGTTTCCGATGAGTTTTCTTAATCAAAACAGTATAAAGAATTTGTTTTCTGAATAATTAAAAAAGGGCAACTAACAAGTTGCCTTTTTTATTACTTGGTAATAGTCATGTAATAAACGTTAAAGTAATGTTACAAACTAACATCAATACTGGGGTTTATAAAGGGTTTGTGGTAAACATTACTTCTACTTGGGCATTATCGCCTATTTGAGCGTTGTCGATTATTTTGACATTATTGCTCATTCCATTTTAGGGTTTTAAACAAAGCATCGTTTTTTAACACCTTAAGAATAATTTGAGGATATATCTTTTTAAGAAACTGGTTTTAGAGGTTTCTTTAAGGTGTCCGTTTTAATGAGAACATCTTTATGAAGAGTAAGTCATCCCGTTCCACCATTTTATTGCCAGTATTTGTACCGGCAGCAGCCATTATGCTGCTATTAGTGATCGGCACTGCGGTTAATCCCGAAGCAGCTGGCGAGCTATTTAGTACCGTGCTGAATTTTGTCACCGATACTTTCGGTTGGTTTTATATGTTGGCAGTGGCCATATTTTTAATGTTTATTATCTTTCTAGCATTTTCACCTTATGGCAATATTAAGTTAGGGCCTGACCATGCCGAAGCTGAATACAAGTTTCTTGAATGGTTTGCTATGTTGTTCTCGGCAGGTTATGGCATAGCCTTGCTATTCTACGGAGTAGCAGAGCCGGTAATACACTTTGCCAGTCCACCGTTATCGACACCGCAAACCATTGAGGCCGCCAAAGAAGCGATGCAAATTGCTTATTTTCATTGGGGCTTTCATATCTGGGCGATTTATGGGGTGGTAGGCGTGTCATTGGCGTATTTCTCTTTTCGCCATGGGCTGCCGTTGTCAATACGCTCAACATTATATCCATTGATCGGTGATAAGATTTATGGACCTATCGGTCATACTGTGGATGTGTTTGCAATTGTGGGCACGATGTTCGGTATTGCGACCAGTTTAGGTCTGTCGGTATCGCAAATTAATGCCGGCTTAAACTATCTGCTACCAGATATGATTCCGGTTAGTAGCACGGTTCAGGTGATTATTATTGCGCTGGTTACGGCGGCCGCTCTAATATCGGTGTTAGCAGGGATGGATAAAGGCGTGAAGCGGCTGTCTATTCTAAATATGGTATTGGCAACCGCGCTGATGCTGTTTGTATTTGTTGTTGGCCCCACCATATTTATTCTTAATGCCTTTATGGAAAATACTGGCAGTTATTTAGGTAATATCGTAGAGCGTACCTTTAGCTTGCAAGCGTATCAATCGAGTGATTGGATCGGTAGTTGGACACTATTTATCTTTGCATGGACGATTGCATGGGCGCCATTTGTCGGTCTATTTATCGCCAAAATTAGCCGTGGTCGTACCATTCGGGAGTTTGTGTTAGGTGTGATGTTAGTGCCGACTTTATTTACCTTCTTTTGGTTTTCAGTCTTTGGTGATACCGCGCTACATATGATTATGGTCGATGGCTATGAATCGCTGATTACTGAAGTACAAAATAACCAAGCGATTGCGTTATTTAAACTATTAGAAAACTTACCTTTTACTCAAATTGTCTCGTCATTGACGGTGCTATTAATTATTACCTTCTTTGTAACCTCATCGGATTCAGGTTCATTGGTTATTGACTCGTTAGCAGCCGGTGGACGTAGTGATACACCATGGTGGCAGCGCACGTTTTGGGTGGTCACTGAAGGGGCAGTAGCAGCAGCTCTCCTTATAGCCGGTGGTCTTACAGCGCTACAAACAGCAGCTATTGTCAGCGCGTTACCGTTTGCCGTTATTATATTAATTTCGATATTTGGTATGTGGCGCGCGCTACGTATTGAAGGGCATCGTAACCAGAGTCTAGATAACGATAATAGAATTCCACCACATCTGCTCAAACCATCCGCATGGCGTGAGCGCATTGACTATATGGCCGATCAGCCAACTCGCGATAAAGTCTTGAGCTATATCAAAGAGACTATTATGCCTTCGATGGTAGAAGTCTCAGAGAAATTTACAGAAACTGGCTGGACGACTCATGTCAATTACGATGCAATTAATAATCGTGCGGTACTAGAGCTGCAACGCGGCGATGGTGTTGAGTTTTGGTATGAGGTACGCTTGTCTGAGCATGACACACCGGATTATTACACTGAAGAGGGCGCTGATAAATTACCACAACAGCATGATCATCGCGCTGAAGTATATCTGCGCCGTGGTGGCCAGACTTATGATTTATATGGGTATGAGTCTGAATCAGTGATTAATGACATTATTGATCAATTTGAAAAATATCTACACTTTGTCAATGTTTCGCCGGATATTTTACCTTGGCGTATGCAAGAACATGATGATGATATTACCTTAGAGCAGGGTAGTGTGTTTGATAAGTAGCTTGCTTTAATAACTTGCAATAATATTAAGAATGCTTAGAATAACGGCTTGTTTTCACTGCAAATCAAGCCGTTTTTTTATGTCTATTGATTCTCCCGTTTTACCTTCGTCTTTGTCAGCTTCTGACCATCCTTTATTGCAACCATTAGTGATTGGCGGCTTGACGATTGAAAACCGTCTGATAGTCGCGCCGATGGCTGGCGTGACGGATAATCCTTTTCGCAGATTGTGTAAATCGTTTGGTGCTGGCCATGCAGTCAGCGAGATGATTATTGCTGATACGGCACTGTATGCGCGCAAAAAATCGCTATACCGTGCCAACTTTGATAATGAGATAGCGCCTATTTCTGCTCAAATAGCGGGCGCTGAACCTGATAAGTTAGCAGAAGCGGCTCGTTATCAGATTGATAATGGCGCGCAAATTATTGATATCAATATGGGCTGTCCAGCCAAAAAAGTCTGCCGTAAGCTGGCAGGTTCGGCATTATTGCAAGATGAGGATTTGGTAGCGCGTTTATTGGATGCTGCTGTCAATGCTGTTGATGCACCCGTAACTTTAAAAACGCGATTGGGTTATGAGAACGGACGTGAGAATATCCTGCGTGTAGCAAAGCGAGCTGAGCAAGCTGGTATTGCGGCGATTGCCATTCATGGGCGCACGCGCGAAGATATGTACACCGGAGAGGCACGCTATGAGCTGATACGTGAGGTCAAAGAAAGCATTAGTATTCCAGTAATCGCCAATGGTGATATTGATAGTGCGCAAAAAGCGCAGCGTGTCTATGAGTTGACCGGTTGTGATGCGGTCATGATTGGACGCGCCGCCCAAGGTCAACCGTGGATATTTCGTGATATTGAACATTTTTTACGTACTGGTGAGAGCCTTGATGCACCTAGCGTAAGCGAGATAAAAGAGATTGTATTGGCGCATTTAGATGAGCTATATGATTTTTATGGTGAATACTCAGGCTGCCGAATTGCTCGCAAGCATATTGCCTGGTATACCACAGGTATTCCCAACTCTAATGCTTTTCGACAAGCCATGTATGGTGAAGAAAGCACCGCTGGCCAGTTTCGGGTAGTCGAGGATTTTTTACACGCTCACGAATAACGAGCAAAAACTCACAATTTGAGCAATAAACGGGTTAATACGCTATTAAATGCTAATAACCATCAAAATAAATGGGCTTTACGGCTTATTTATTACCTTTAATCCAACTATATTTGCTATTCTTTAGGCGAACATTAACGGAAGTCTAATTCTTAAAAGGATGTTTCATGGCCAATCCCTCAAAAAAAGAAATCATTAAAGCGGTCAAAGATAAGCACATTATTATCACAGGGGCATCAAGCGGTATTGGTGAGCGTACAGCCTTTTTACTCAGTGAATGCGGTGCTCATGTTATCTTATTGGCACGTACTGAAGATAAGCTAAAAGCCGTTAAAGAACGTATTAAGGAGCTTGGTGGTAAGGCCAGTTATTATCCTTGTGATTTGACCAATATGGATGCCATTGAAACAGTCAGCGCGCAAATTTTGGCTGATTTCGGTCATGTTGATGTATTAGTAAATAATGCCGGTCGTTCGATTCGCCGTTCGGTTCACGAGTCTACTGATCGTTTCCATGATTTTGAGCGCACTATGGATATTAATTACTTTGGTGCCGTCAAAATCATCCTTGGATTTTTGCCGACGATGATTGAACGCCAAACCGGTCAAATTGTTAATATCTCATCGATTGGTGTATTGGCAAATAGTCCGCGTTTTGCCGCTTATGTCGCCTCAAAATCAGCATTGGATGCCTTTAGCCGTTGCCTAGCCGCTGAAGTAAAAGGCGACAATGTAACAATCACCAATATCTTTATGCCATTGGTGCGTACGCCGATGATTGAGCCAACTAAGCTTTACCGTTATATGCCAGCGCTTATGCCTGATGAGGCGGCGATGATGGTCGCAAAGGCGATTGTTCATAAACCAAACAGTATCGCTAGCAACATGGGTAAATTTGCTTCTGCTACTTATTCATTAGCACCAGCGATCAACGTTGGTATTCAATCGATAGGTTATCGTATTTTCCCAAGCACCCGCGCTGGTCTAACTACTGATAAAAAACCAAATCTTGCTCAGCGTGCCTTTGCCAGAATCTTACCTGGTGAGCACCATTAGAATAGGGTTTTTATTAGCCTTGACCTAAAATAAAAAAGGATGCTGCAGCGTCCTTTTTTAATGCCTTAAAATTATTGATAATGATATAGACGGATAGGATAGCGGTGTTTTTTTAGCTAGCGTATGGTTAGAAATGCGAACTATCTTTTATTTAATGTTTGAAAGTGCGTTTGCGTTATCTTGATTTTAACGCACACCTCTGCTCTTGTAGTAGTAATAATTGCCAACACTATATTGAGCACTAGTATTCCATTAGCTGGCTAATTTTCAATACAACTCACTTGCTTTGATATAATCTTGACGCATATTTTGGCTATTGTTATATTTATTGCAAAGACGGTGTGAGCTCTAACATCGCCTTTGTCGGCAAATTTTTGATAAGATTTAGCTGATTCAATATAATTCTTACGCTCTCTTTGCCCCTTGTAGTACATCACTTCAGGGTTTGATTGAGATATAGCATCGCCTTGATAGGCTAATCGTTCTGGTTGATTAAAATCCATTGCCATAGCCGAGGCGGAGAACATCGCCGCTATTAAAAAAATCGTTGTTTTATTTACGACCGAAAACTTAAGCAGTGGCATGACTTTTTTCTACTTACTATTGATGTCATTAATTATATATGCAAACTAATAGCATGGTGTGAGATATCTCTATAGTTATCTACTTGATAACTTTTTCGGTTCTAAATTCATTTGTCATAACGTCTGTTATGGGAATAAGATAAAAGTTATTAATGTTAAAGGTCAGCTTAATCTTTAGATTAAGGTAGGATTGGCATGCGGTGATTTATTGAAAAATATTTTTAGTAGTTATAGTGGAGCATTATGACTCCAACCCTCTGCTACGATTTCTTTAACCGCTTGGTCGTAATGCTCTGGTAGTTTTCGATTAATAATATCAGGCGATTCCATAAACTCTTCTGAAGTTAAGCCACCTTTTAAACTATTAATTATTCTCTGATACGGTTCACGAGCTTCAGGCCATGACAACTCATCTCCTAATACGCGACCAGTGTAGGTCATCATATAACTTTGCAATGCGAAAGGCTTCTCCATTTTACCCTGTATAGCTAAACGGTATATAGGCTCAAATGCTTCTATGACAGGTTTAATCTTTCGTGTTTCTACCTCTATGCAACGTAATATATCCTCTTCAGTCCAATCAAGATGTCGTACTAATGCACCTTTTTCAATTTTCTCTCTTGATTTCCAATTTATAAGCGCCTTTTTAAACTCAATAGCCGCTTGCTCTATTTCTGGTTTATTCATATTAAATGCTGTCATGTTATTTCACCTCTATGACGATACAGAAATAAGCATGGTACCCTAGTGAGGACTTGAATCTTAGGCTGTAGGCTAATGGTATCAATGGTTTGAGTTACTGAGGCAGTATTAGTGTACTTGGCAGTGTACTTGACGTTAGTTTTTCAAGCTTAAGAAACCTTGGATAGAACTTATCGCTAAGTGTATTACAATTCAGATTATTATCTATCCGGATCTAAAGCTTCATGTATATATACATTATCAACTGGCTCAAAGATATCTGAGATCTCTATATTTTCACGTAACATCATCGTAAAAGTAAAACTTTCATCTGAAGATCTCAAAAAACTGCCTGTGCCTACCTCAAAAAAATAAATTGAGCATAAATCTCTTACCCAACATCTAAGTAAAAAATTTAAATCATCTTCAGGTATATAGTTAATATTCAGTTTAGCCAATCTATACAGCCTTGTCTCTACACCCTCTAAACCGTAAAAATGCTTTTCACCAAAAGATTTTAAATCATGCACATTTATACAAAATCCTAGTAAACTTAAGCCATATTTTTCTTGAGGAATTGTTGAGCTATCAGTGTAAAACATCCTTAAAAAGTCTATAAAATCGTTTTCTACAATTAAGTAATCGTTGATGTTTTCGATACCAATGTTTTCAATAAAATTAGCGATGTTAGTCCATTTGGCATCAAAAATAGCTTCGCTATTCTTAAATCTAGATATTGCGTAAAAATTAAAGCTCATTTGTATTTACTCGTGACTGGTGCGCTATACAGGCATCGAACTGCCAGATAGAACTTCAACGTATATAGGCTGAGGGTATAATTCAAGGCTATTGATATCATGCACTACTTCATAGTTCCTACTCTTGTGAAAAGTGAAAGTTGCAAACTTCCCAACCTCATCATCTTGAAAACCTATTGTTATATTAACGCTCTCTGAAGGAAAATCTATGAGCCATTTTTCCTTGAATTTGTTAGCAAATATAATGGACTGGATAAACGGGTCCTTGTCTGTAAAATCTTCTGTATGAAACCTATTAGTCGAAACTTCATAACCCGAAAAATCAGTAAACTCTTTTTCAATCTCATGTTTTTCAATTGAACAGCGAGCATAGCTTGAAGGGAATGTTTTTTCTAGAAAAATGCAGTCACCTATCGGTAAAAACCCTTCTTTTAAGATAAGGTCTAACTCCTTATCTAATGTGCCTTCTCGTATTTCACTTTCGTTAATATCTAAAAAACCTTTCATCAGTAGATTGGTGTAAATCATAGCTTTGCCCTAAATGTCCTATTAATCCAGTGTAGACACTATGAATCATATAAAAATTATCAGTAAAACTTTTTTGTACTTATTGATTTAAAGTGAGGATTATAAAATTAGGGTATACCCCAATCGAACCAGTCATTTTGTCCTCTAAACCTATTAATAGACCACTTAAAATAGACTGCTATAATGGAACTACTTAAAACAGACTAGCCAAACACACGCCATAATATCCAAAACAATCCTGCCATGATGATCGCGATAATTAATAATCGTTTTGCCCAATAGGGCAACAGTGGCTTTTTATAGCCCAAATCATTGAGTTGACTGTCGACACCATCTTGTAGACTTTGGAAACCTTGTTCGGGCGGGGTAGACTTGACCCGACTCTTAATCAAGCGCTCCGTTTCTTCCTCAACCGGCTCTCTATCAAAGCTAAAGGCTTGACTCGGTATGCCTTGTTTATTGGCGATAGTATTAAGCTTTTGCTGTTGCTCGTTCTTCAGCTTTAGCTCGTAAGCATCTATCCGAGATTTAGCGGCATCCATACTGATATTTTCATCGGCAGCTAAAGTCTTAATCGCCATTACCAGATTGCCTTTTTCGACCATCATAATAACTGTCCTTGGCAACTTTGCATTGGTAGGCTTTGAGCCTGAATCAGAGTCAAACATGACTGTCCTTATTTGAGCGTGATAATAGGTAGGTATGATATGGGTTATTATAACCATTTTATACGAGCGGAATTCAAGCAAAAAAAATACCGCAGTCATCAGCGTGTCTGCGGTATTTTTTATAAAGTTTATCTTACTTATGATAAACCTCATTTTATAAACTATCAGGGCTGGCTTACTTTTAAAGTAAAACGCCTATAGATTACAGGTCTTTCCAGCGCTGGATAGACTCTTTAATCACTTCTTTGGCTTCTGCAACATCACCCCAAGATTCGACAACCGTTGTACCGGCTTTTTTAAGGTCTTTATAGTGGCTGAAATGGAATTCTAACTGTTTGATAAGCTGTTCAGGCAAATCAGCTAGGCTGTTATAAGCATTGCCATTATTGCGGTCATCCGCTGGTACGACGACAATTTTGTCATCCACTTCGCCATCATCAACGAACTTCATAACACCGATAACTTTAGCTTTTAAGAAAATGCCAGTCGTTAATGGGTATTCAGTGATGATTAATGCGTCCAACTCATCGCCATCTTCATCAAGCGTTTGCGGGATAAAACCATAGTTGCAAGGTTTGGCAAAAATTTGCGGATCAATACGATCAAGCTCAAATACAGCCAATTCGCGATTCCACTCAATTTTATGGCTGCTACCTGTTGGAATTTCTATTACCACGTTAATGATGCCACCGTCGACGTCACCTGCGTCTAAAATTTTATTAAAATCTGCCATAAAATACTCCAATTTGCTTTTGTTATGAATGTTTGAGTCGTAAAAGGATAAAGGTTGGCGTACAAGGATTGTTGCTGCGCCCAACTTGTGCCGCTGACGATTATAGCAAGTTTGAATCAAATTTTCTCACAATGCTTAAGTCTAAGCGCGCACGATATTATGCAAAAAAGGATTATGCAAAAAGAGACTCAATCAATTTACTTTTTACTTTGGCGCTAGTGCTCGCAATTTGATGCGTCCTGCATGACGCTCAGCGATATTATGGATAAGTTTTTGAGTGACTTGCTCATAAGTGAGCGATTTGGAAATATCGGTCGCGGATTTTTCATTGAGCGCTTGGTTCGTCTGCTTATCCATATTGACAAAATCGGCCAGCCGTAACATTTGCATCCCAGCGTAACCGCACGGATTAATGGCATTAAATGCTGATAAATCACAATTTAAATTAATGGCGATACCATGGTAGCTAAAACCATGTTTAATTTTGAAGCCGAGCGAAGCAATTTTCCCAAGCATAATTGTATTATCGATATCTATGTCAGCAGCAGATGCTTCTACATCTGTATCTCTATTGTTTTCTTCAGAGGTGTCAGCATATAAGTAAACACCGGGTGCATCACGGCGAGCACGGGCGCTGATATGAATGGGGTCAGATGATGATGGGCTTTTTACACAGTCATTGACCACATCTTCGATGGCTTGTTCAGCATGCGAGACCATATTGCGTACACTCCAGCCCAAACTGTCTAAATCAAACAACCAATAAATAACCAGTTGCCCGTGCCCGTGCCACGTCACCTGACCACCACGATCTGTCTTGATAATAGGCGTGTTAGTACGCTGTAAGATATGCTCTTCTTTACCTGCTTGCCCAAGTGTATAGACGTCATTATGATCGACAATCCATAACTCATCAGGAGTACGCAGCCCTTGCTCTTTTTTGAGGGCAATACGCGCTAATGTACGCGATAGCATGGCATCGAGGGTAGGAACATAATCGGCGGTTGAGAGCGATTTTGTGATAAGTGTATCATTAAGCGGTTGGGTGGCGTTTTGCATGAGAGTGGCTGTCTTATAGTTTTGTTGTTCAGATGGATGTGTCTAGCTAATATTGAGTGTAGCAGTTTTAATATTGTCGCCCAAATTTAAATTTTAAGAATAATTGTCTCACTCTTTAAGCCTTCACTCCTATAGCTAGTCTAAAAACACCGTGAAATATCAATCACGTATCTGCTAACGGACACGCATCTTATACAAACCCAGTAGTCAATTAAAGGTGCTGTTCATTTGTTGGTCAATGCGCTACATTAAATGCTATTGAATAGAACGCATTGAATGGAATCTCATCAGCTTTCATTATTGGACGCTACTGTATAGGTAAGATATTTATATAAACACAGTGTCTAATAACAAATATAGAGTCTTAAACTTAATATAGCGTGCTGACTCTAACGCATATGAAAAGGAATATAAATGACAGACAATAATCAAACTGATCAAGCCCAAAACAATCAGGCCGAAAATACGAACGATACTTACAATGAATATGACTCGCTTAGTACCGTCAAGACAGTGGCTGATATGCAGGCGCAATTTTCACGCTTGAAAAAATTAAGCCGTACTCAACCCATTAATGATTGGGCCACTCGTGCAAATCAACTTGATAATTTAGAGGTGATGCTGAGTGATAATCAAGCATTGCTTGCTAAGTCTATTAGCGCAGACTTTGGCTATCGTAGTGAGTCAGAAACTCAGTTTGCCGAGTTATTTCCTAGCTTTACTGGTATCAGTCATGCTAAAAAACACGGTAAAAGATGGATGAAAGCGCAGCGTGTATCGATTTCAGCGCTTTATATGCCTGCACACAATGAGATCCTGCCACAACCATTGGGCGTGGTTGGTATTATGGTTCCTTGGAACTACCCATTGTTTTTGGCAATAGGACCAATGATTGATGCGCTCACCGCTGGCAACCGCATTATGATTAAAATGAGTGAAGCGGCGCCACAATTTGCGCAAACCTTTGCAGATACTATTTCGCGTTATTTTTCACCAGATATGGTTTGTGTAGTGATTGGCGAAGTTGAGATTGCTGAAGAATTTAGTAAACTGCCTTTTGACCATCTGCTGTATACCGGCTCTACAGCGGTCGGCAAAAAGGTCATGGCGGCTGCGGCTCCTAATTTAACGCCAGTCACGCTTGAGCTAGGTGGTAAGTCTCCCGTGGTAGTTTTAGAAGGTGCAAACTTAGAAAACGCCGTCAACCGTGTGATGATGGGCAAAACCCTGAATGCCGGTCAGACCTGTATTGCGCCTGACTATGTGCTCATCCAGCGTCAATATCATGAAGAGTTTATTCGTCTAGCAAGAGAGTGGATGGAAAAGCACTATCCTAATATAGAAGACAACCCTGACTACTCGCGCATTATCAATGGTGAGCAATTTAAACGGGTGAAAGGATATTTAGACAGTTTGTCAGGTGAGGGTGTTCATAAGCTTACTGCTGCTGACTCTAATGTTGAAACTCGTCTAATGCCGCCGGTAATTGTCAGCGAGCCTGCTCCTGATAGTGACGTGATGCAAAATGAAATCTTTGCACCCATCCTACCGTTAATACATTACGACACCCTTGATGACGCCATTGCCTTCATCAACGAGCGTCCACGTCCGTTAGCGCTATATGTATTCGGTGATAATAACCGTGACATAGACAAGGTTCGTACCAACACAGTATCGGGCGGTCTTTGTATTAATGAAGTTGTTATGCATGTGGTGCAGCACGACTTACCATTTGGCGGTGTTGGCGATTCAGGTACAGGGGCGTATCATGGGAAAGCGGGCTTTGAGCGTTTAAGCCATATGAAGCCGATCTTTATACAATCCAAAATTAACGGCCTGAATATCTTATTACCGCCGTATGGTGGCTTATTTAAAAAGGCTATGGCGCTATTTTTGAAATAGCTGTTGTTAAAAACAATGGGTTAAATTGGTGTTAACTATCAATTGATATAAAGCATTCATTGATATAATCGTAGGTTATGGTGAGCGATATTATAAGTAATAGCATCTACTCAGGTAGGTGCTATTTTTTTATTTACAATTAAGTTTTGAGTTTTATAAAGCTTAACAGCCATATCTTTTATGCCCATTAAAATGTAGAGAGTAGTCTTAATGATTGACAAATAAACATTTGTTATCAGTCTTATAAATCGCTACACTTTGTAGTGAGTCTAAACGATAGTGCCGTTACTTTTAAATGGATGTCTAGCAATAAACGCTTGGTTAAAAAACAGTTTTATTAAGCTAAAAGATAGTCATTCTAATCACAATAAAAATGATAAATAGGACATGCCGTGCGCCAATGGATTGCATTTAGCTTATTGCTCATAAGCTCGCTATTACTGTCTTCACCAGTATCAGCCGCCTTGCCAACTTGTGACACGCCGATTAAGTTTGGAGCGCTAACGTGGGAAAGTGGACAGTTCACCACGGGTGTACTCAAATATATCACTGAGAGTGGTTACGGCTGTCAAGTAACAGAAGTGCCCGGTGCAGGTCCGGCGCTTGAAACGGCATTGTCACAAAATGATATCCAAATTATCAGTGAACAATGGGTTGGACGCTCCCCAATCATGGAACAAGCCATCGCACAGAATAAGGTAGCTGTTATCGGTGATACGCTCAAAGGCGGGGCGACTCAAGGTTGGTACGTTCCTAAGTATGTGCTGGATGAAAACCCTGGGTTGCGCGGCTATCAGGACCTACCTAAATACGCTGAGCTGTTTAAAGACCCTGAAAACCCGGGCAAGTCACGCTTTATGAATTGTCCATCTGGTTGGGCGTGTGAGATTTTTAATACACGCCTTCTCAAAAATACCGGTTTGGACAGTGTGTTTAATAACGCCCATCCCGGTACGGGTGCTGCTCTCGATGCGGAGATTGCCTCCGCTTTTGAGCAGCATAAACCGCTATTGTTCTATTACTGGCAGCCTACTGGCTTAATGGCAAAATATGACTTTGCAGCGTTAGAATTTGCAGCTTATAAAGATGAGTGCTGGCAAGACTTGCTACTCGCTGATGGCACATCTGCTTGTGTTTCTGGATTCCCTGTATCACCTCTAGGTATCGCTGTATCTACTCCGTTTATCGCTGCCAATCCTGAGCTGGCCGATGTTTTCAAAAAAGTACAGTTTACCTCTGATGAGCTAAATGGCGCTATCTTGGAGATGAGTGAAAGTAAGCGTAGCGGGGAGGAGCAGGCATTGGTATTTTTGCGTGAAAACCCGAATGTGTGGCAAGAATGGGTATCGAATGAGGCGGCCAAGAACCTTGCTGCTAAGTTAGGTATTAGCTTAACAGGCGCTACTATCGCTACTGATACAACAGCATCTAATACGAACTCATTAGGCTTATCATCAAATTTCTTCCCCTCATGGTCACTTGAGACGCCACTTAATAAGGCATTAGCAAGCGTTGTACAAAATTACGGTGATGTGTTCCGTGCTATCAGTACGATGGCGTTAACGTATTTACTCATCCCTATCGAGCGATTATTAACCATTATTCCACCATGGCTGATTATTGCGTTAGTGACTGTCTTAGCGTGGTTTGGCGTACGTAAGATTTGGTTTGCACTGGCGTGCGCTGCAGGCTTGTTTTTAATTGGGGCGTTTGGATTATGGGGCGCGCTGATTGACACGTTGGCGCTGCTGATCGTTTCGGTGTGGGTCACGGTGGTAATTGGTATTCCAATTGGTATTGCTATGTCGAGCAGTAAGCTGCTACGTAAGATCATCACTCCTATACTAGATGTGATGCAGACTATGCCAAGTTTTGTGTATTTAATACCGGTGCTGATGCTGTTTGGTATTGGCAAGGTGCCAGCGCTATTTGCGACGGTTATTTATGCACTGCCACCATTGATTCGTCTGACGACTCTGGGTATCACTCAAGTCAATCATGAAATGGTCGAAGCAGGGCGCTCATTTGGCAGTACGCATTTGCAACTGCTTATTTGGATTAAATTGCCGCAAGCGCTACCCAGTATCATGGCAGGTATTAATCAAGCTGTAATGATGTCGCTTGCGATGGTGGTGCTTGCCTCTATGATTGGCGCGCCTGGGCTTGGTGAAGATGTATTACAATCTATTCAAACGCTCAATATCGGTCAGGGATTACAGGCAGGTACCGCTATCGTTATAGTAGCGATTATCATCGACCGTATTACTCAAGCCTTTGGTCAAGGTAAGCGCGCGCGGCAAAAAACCATTGACGCAGGCAAACATCCAATTGGATAGTAGTTTGCTTAATGATAGAAGTCAGAGACCTAAACAGCCTTAGTGATAATAAAAGCTATGTCAATAGAACAATAAAAATAACGAGAGTCATCATGAATCATATCCAGCTCGAGAATATTAGTAAAATCTATAATGCCAGTAACGCGCAAGCACAGTCTGCATTAGCCTTGCTAGCTGAGGGTATGGATAGTATTGCGGTAAAGGAACAAACTGGCTATTCGGTCGGGCTTTATGATATCAATTTAAATATTAAAGCGGGCGAGTTACATTGCATAATGGGGCTGTCAGGTTCTGGTAAATCGACATTGATACGTCATATCAATCGCTTGATTGATCCAACCAGCGGCAAAATATGGGTCGATACGGCTATTAACGCCAAACCCGCTACTGATGCATTAGAAACTGTAAACTCTCCATCTGCTATAAATATTTTAGAGCTCAATGATAAAGGCTTGCAGCAGTATCGCCAGCAAACGGTCAGTATGGTCTTTCAACACTTTGGCTTAGTACCACATATGACAGTCATGCAGAACGTCGCCTACGGTCTGCGTGTACGAAAAATGAGCGTGAGCGCGCGTCATGAGATTGCCCGGCACTGGCTTAATGAAGTTGGGCTATCAAACTTGGAGCACAGTTATCCTGACGAGCTGTCAGGTGGTATGCAGCAGCGCGTCGGGCTGGCTCGTGCTCTGGCGACAGACAATCCAATACTACTCATGGATGAAGCGTTCTCAGCGCTTGACCCCCTTATTCGTGCCCAATTGCAAGATCAATTGCTAGAGCTACAAGAGCGTCTGAATAAAACGATTGTCTTTATTACTCATGATATCGATGAGGCCGTTAAAGTAGGTCAGCGTATCAGCATTTTAAATGGAGGACGCTTGGTACAAACGGGGACGTCAAGTGATTTACGCAACAATCCAGCTGATGACTACGTCAAACAATTCATGCGTGCTAAAAATTAATTAATAAAATAGTTTA